>CADCOV010000304.1 GCA_902803185.1 uncultured Eubacteriales bacterium | reverse complement strand
GGAGCTTTTCCAGTTCTTCATAAGCGATACCCCAACGGTTGTTCGGCTTGAGGTGGTAGAGGGATTTGTCCATGAAGTGGACGCGGTCTTCTTTGACGGCGGTCAGGCCTGCCCATGCCGGGTTCCCGGTCAGGGTTTCCTCCAGCGTCTTCTTCGCGCCTTCTTCGTCGCTGCCCTGCATGACGATGAAGATGCGGTCCGGATCCTCCTCGATGATCTTCTCGATGCTGAGGTTCTCCAGCAGGTCGCTGCCGTCGGCGATATTCACGCAGCCCAGATCCTTGAGCATCAGGCCGAGGACGGTGTCGTCGGAACCTTTGACGTGGATGCCGGAAGCAGCGGTGCGAACCAGGAGCACTCTCTGCGCATCCTTGCCCTCAAGGGCGGAAGCAGCGGCAGCTTTGGCTGCGTCCACCTGCTCCTGGACCTTCAGCCCGTTGGCCTCGTACAGGTCAGGACGGCCGTTGATGTCCGTGCAGGTCTTCAGCATCCGAAGATAGTCGTCGAAGCCGGTGACGTCGAAATACAGGACGTTCACGCCGGCGCCTTCCAGGGTCTCCTGCATCTCCACCTGCCCCTTGGTGTTGGCGCTGGCGATGATCAGGTCGGTGTCCAGGTCGAACAAAGCCTCGACGCTGATCTTCTGGTAGCTGCCCAGATCGACGACGGTGTCCGCCAGATCCAGACCAAAATCCTCCCAGGCGTCCTTCGGCGCTGCGACCACTTCGCCGCCGGAGAGGACCCAGGTCTCGGCAAAGCTGCCCATCAGCACGGTGACCTTGTCCGGCCTTGCTTGCAGGGTGACCTCTCTGCCAAGGTCATCGGTGATGGTCATCGGCGCCCATTCGGCGGCATCGGCTGTTTCGCCGTTTTCCGCAGGGGCGGCCGGCTCTGCAGGCTTGCTGCCGCAGGACGCCAGCATCAGACCGCAGAGCAGCAATGCGATGATCGTTGTTAAAAACCTTTTCATGTTCATATCCTCCTACAGGGTTTGATGAATGATCTCCTGCCACAAAGGATCGATCTCCTCCGCGGCAAGCGGTCTGTCTTCCTGCAGCATGATGTCCAGGCAGCGGCGCAGGAACCGCCTTCTGGTCGGCTGATCCCCGCTGCGCTCCCGGGACAGGGGGCGGAGGGCTGCCAGGCAGTCAAGGATCTCCTCCATGCGGGAAGGGACCTCCTTCGCCAGCCGGTCCCTGAGCCAGGTGCTGGCCGCAGGGCTGGCGCCAAGGCTGGACACCGCCACCGTCGTGCGTCCCTGGCGGTAGACCGCCGGGAACACCGCTGTGGTATCCTCGCCTTTACAGGCGCTGTTGAAAGGGATGTGGGAGGCCTCGCAGGCATCCTTCAGGAGCCGCTGCGCCTCCTCGTCCCCGGTGGCGTCCACCACCAGGAACCTGCCCGCCGCATCCTCAGGCGTCACCTTCCGCAGCCGGAGCGTCACTGGAAGCGACGCAAATTCCGGCAGGATCTTCGGCGCGATGACCGTGACGTCGGCGCCCTGGGCGCAGAGCAGTTTCGCTTTATGCAGGGCAAGGGAGCCGCCGCCCGCGATCAGGCAGGGCGCCCCTTCCCACTCCAGCAGGATTGGAAACAGTGCCATAGGGTCACATCCTCCTCTTCTTAACAAAATGATTGAGCATGCCGCCGCCGATGAGGATCTCGCCCCCCGTCGGCAGGAGCACCGTGGACATCATGCTGATGGTGGTGGTCTTGCCGGCCCCGTTCGGGCCCAGAAGGCCGAAGAATTCCCCGGTCTGAATGGTCAGGTCCAGTTGATCCACGGCGGTGAAGTCGCCGAATCTCTTGGTCAGGTCTCTGATCTCAATCATGATGCGCCTTGGCGATGATCAAAGAGAAGTACCCGGCGTCGTCCGGGATCTCCTCCACGCTTCGATAGATCTTTTCGGTCTCCATGCCGCAGTTCTCCACCGCAGCCACGTCGTGGCCGCTTGCCCGGAGAAGGTCTTTGGCCTCCGCCATGTGGCTGGCGGATTTCATCAGGACGTAGTTGCCGGCCAGGTCCAGGCTCTCTGCGGTCTGG
>CADCOV010000303.1 GCA_902803185.1 uncultured Eubacteriales bacterium | reverse complement strand
GGCGGGCGGCGCCGCGGGCCTGTCCCAGGGCATGACGGCTCTGAAGGACGGCGCGGACCAGCTTTCCGGCGGTGCCTCCGACCTGGCAGAGGGTGCCACCGCTTTGAAGGACGGCGCCTCCCAGCTGAAGGACGGTACTGCTCAGGTGGCGGAGGGCGCTTCCCGGCTGAAGGATGGCACAGTCACCCTGGCGGATGGCGCGGAGGCTGCGGCTGCCGGTGCAGCCAAGGCCGCGAATGGCGCCTCTGACCTGAAGGACGGCACGGCCCGGCTGCGGTCCGGCGCTGAGACGCTGGACGACGGCCTGGCGACGCTCCTGGAGGGCGCCCAGACCCTGCGCAGCGGCATGGCCACCTTCGACGAGCAGGGCATCAAGGCCCTCTCCGGACTGGTGGAGGGCGACGCGCAGGAGCTGATCGGCCGCCTCAAGGCGATCAAAGCCATGAGCGAAGAGTACACCTCCTTCGCCGGCGCGAAGAGCGACATGCCGGGTTCCGTCCGGTTCGTCATCCGCACGGATTCGATCGAGAAATAGGGAAAATGGTAGTGAAGAGCCCGGCGCATGGCCGGGCTCGGACCAGGGCGGCCCACCGCGGAAGCGGCGGACCGCCCTTTTGATATGGGGATGGTTTTGTGCTATCATAATGGATGTGGGTGCCCCGGAAGGGGCGGAAAGGAGAGGGTATGTCTCAACTGACGAAGAAGGCGATCGAGGAGGCCTTTCACGATCTGCTGGAAACGACCCCGTTCGACAAGATCACAGTCTCGGCCATCACGAAGAAATGCGGGATCCATCATAATACGTTCTATTATCACTACAAGGACATCTACGAGCTGCTGGAGGAGTGGCTGACCGAAACGCTGGGCCAGTTCACCGACGAGCAGATGGGCGGGGACTGGCGGAACAACGTCAAAGCGCTCCTCCGCGCCTGCCGGGCCCATTCCCGCCTGGTCTATCACATCTTCAACTCCCTGTCCCGGGACCAGCTGGAGCGCTATGTGTTCGGCCTTACGGACGACGCCTTCACCCGCTACGTGCGGGAGCAGGCAGGGGATCTGGACCTTCCGAAAGAAAAACTGCTGGAGATCAGCAGCTTCTGCAGATACGCGATCCTGGGCTATTTCCTGAAATTCCTCTGGGATGACATGGAGGACGATATCGACGAGAACGTGGACCGGGTGGGCAGCCTGGTCGAGCAGTTTGTGCGGGCTGCGCTCAGCTGAGCGCAGCGGGAGGAGCAGGGCACAGAGTCTTGTGTCATTGCTCTTTTTCGTATAGCAGCCTGAGCCATTCCCGGAGCGTCTGCCCCCGCTGCCGGGCCAATTCCAGCGCGTCGATGATGTCCGCATCGTCTTCCTATTGCGTCCGCCTCCCTCCTGTGATAATATGAGGTCAGCAGGGAAGGCCTCGTTTGGCTGGCTCCCTTACAGCTTATTTAGCCGCTCGGGGTTCAGACGGAGCGGCTTTTTTATTGCCTATCGTGATCGTAATTCTCAGCCATTTACAGGTGATCGTTATTCTCATCCTGACCACCTCCTTTCCTTAGCCGGCTTTCGTTGGCTTTCGATGTTGGCTTGTGATCAACCGCTTCGCTGTCGTCCTCTTGTTGATTACCTTCTGATGTACAGATGAGAAGTAAAAGGAATGATAATGGCATACAGATAGGGTATAATGATATCAAGTGAGGTGAGATCAATGGAGAGCAAGGAGAACACAATACCAACGTCGGAAGAGGAGCAGGCGAGGGCGATTTACGAACAGCTTCTGGAGAGGCACCCCGGGGGTCAGAAGTTAATCCAGATAGAGTGGGAAGAAAATCCGTCATTAGCGAACATGAAAGAGTTACTGGAAATGGAGTGCATGTTGTTCTGAACGACCGAAGCAGATAAGGGGCTTTTATGGATAAGAGGATCTTGATATTGATCATCCTGCTCGTGGCCGCCTGCGTCATTTGCGGGTGCGCCGCCGGCGGGGGAGAGGAACAGAGCGCGCAGAGCTTTGATCTTCAGCTGGAGGTGCGCCTGGAGTCCGGCGCGGCGAGCGCGGAGGTCCGGGTGGATGACGAGAAGGTCGCCACGGTCCTGGAGGGGCAGGCCGTCACGCCGCTGGTCCACCTGCCGGCGGGCGAGCACATCGTGAGCTTTCATGGCGGCGACGGGGCGGAGGCTTCCGCGGCGGTCTC
>CADCOV010000302.1 GCA_902803185.1 uncultured Eubacteriales bacterium | reverse complement strand
CGCCTTTCGATGCCAAGAAGCTGTCCAGCGGCGTCTACGATTCGATCCGCATCGCGGTGACGCCGGGCGAAGCGCCGTCCGTCCCCGCCCACATCACGGAGATCTACGACATCGGCTACCGGGAGATCAGCTGCGAGACCATGCTGGATCTGGCGAACCTGCTGGGCCTGAACAACCCGCGGGTCAACCGGAACCTCTTCCACCACGTATACGAGGTCTCCGAATCCAACTCCTCGTTCCTGAACTTCTACACCCACGACTACCTGAAGTCGGAGCTCCTCCGAAAGAGCATCGACTATATCCCACTGGGGCTTCTGCTCTTTGACGACGAGGCCTCCCTGGTCTCCGCCAACACCCGGGCCCGGGAGATCTTCGGGGTCCGCTCCGACGCGGAGATCCACATTGCGGACTACATCGACGAGGAGCGGCTGAAGAGCGAAGACGTCTACAACGAGCCGATCATCATCGACGGCGAGACCTATTACTACGACCGGATCGTGATCCCTTTGATGGAGGGCACGGCGGGCTTCTACATCACCCTGCAGGACGCCAAGACCGCGGTGGCGAAGAAGCAGTCCCTCTCCAAGCGGGGCTTTGTCGCCAGATACTCCTTCAAGGACATCACCTACGCCTCGGAAAAGATGGCCCGGGTGATCTCCATGGCCAGGCGGATCGCGAAGAACGACGAGACGGTCCTGATCCGGGGCGAGTCCGGCACGGGCAAAGAGCTCATCGCCCAGTCCCTGCACAACAACTCCGACCGCCGCGACATGCCGTTCGTCGCCATCAACTGCGCCTCCCTGCCGGAGACCCTGCTGGAGTCCGAGCTCTTCGGTTATGAGCCGGGAGCCTTCACCGGCGCCCGCAGCAAGGGCAAGGTCGGCCTCTTCGAGCAGGCCAACAAAGGCACCATCTTCCTGGACGAGATCGGCGACATCTCCCCGAAGCTGCAGGCCCAGCTCCTCAGAACGATCCAGGAGATGCAGGTCATGAAGATCGGCTCCGACAAGATCATCGACATCGACGTGAGGGTCATCGCCGCCACCAACAAAGACCTGGAGACCGCCATCGAGGAGGGCACCTTCCGCCGGGACCTGTTCTACCGGATCAGCGTCCTGCCGCTGGTGATCCCGCCGCTCCGGCAGCGCAAGGACGACATCCTGCCGCTGTTCAAGGATTTCCTCGGTGCGGAATACGAGAACATCACCCCGCAGGAGCAGGCCATCCTGCTGGCCCACAGCTGGCCGGGCAACGTCCGGGAGCTCAGGAACGTGGCGCTCTACTACCACTCCCTGTTCCAGCTGCCGGAATACCTGCTGGAAGGTTCCTCGGGCCCAGCGGTCCAGGAACCGGTCAAGACCCGGCACAAGACCGCGGCGCCGGCCTACTCCAGGACCAGCGTCCGGTTCAACGAGAACGCCCTCCGGTTCTACGTCCTGTCCTCCATCTACGAGGGCACGGAGCCGGCCCACGGCATGGGGCGCAGCGCTTTGTTGCAGATCCTGAAGGCGGAGGGCATCGGGGTCAGCGACAGCAAGCTCAGGGAGGTCCTGGCGGACCTCGCCGCAGAAGATCTGATCATTATTGGAAGAGGCCGCCACGGCACCCGCATCACCGGCAAGGGCACCGCGTGGCTCCAGAACAATCATCTGTAGAAGGGAGAAACCATGGACATTTTGAAGGAAACTGAACGGGTATATCCGAAGGTCGTCGAGATGCGCCGCCACCTCCACGCCCACCCTGAGGTCGCGCAGCAGGAAAAGGAGACTTCCGCCTTCGTCTGCGCCAGGCTTGATGAGCTGGGGATCCGCTACCATGCGAACGTGGCGGGCTACGGCGTCGTCGCTGAGATCGGCGAAGGAGACCTCGCCATCGGCATCCGGGCGGACATGGACGCCCTTCCTGTGACGGAGGAAACGGGCCTTCCTTACTGCTCCCAAAACCCGGGCGTCATGCACGCCTGCGGCCACGACATGCACACCGCCTGCCTGCTGGGCTCCGCTGAGATCCTGAAGGGCGTCGAGGGCGAGCTCACCAAAGCGGGCCGGATGGTCAAGCTCTTCTTCCAGCCGGCGGAGGAGACCATCGGCGGCGCGGAGCGCATGATCAAAGAGGGCTACCTGGAGAACCCGAAGGTCACCCATATGCTGGCCTACCACGTGGACCCGCTCTATCCGACGGGCACGGCGGTCTTCTGCTACGGTCCGATGAACGCCGAGACCCAGGGCTTCGGGATCACGGTGAAGGGCTTCAGCTGCCACGGCGCCCACCCGGAGAGAGGCGTGGACGCCATCGTCATGGCCAGCGCCATCGTGCAGGCCCTGCAGTCCATCTCCAGCCGCTTCAACGCGCCGACCACCCCGGTGATCGTCACCATCGGCGCCTTCCACGCCGGCAACGCCGGCAACGTGGTAGCGGGCACCGCTGAGCTCACCGGCACCATGCGGGCCCTGACCCCGGAGGTCATGCAGTTCAACAAAGCCAAACTGGAGCAGATCATCTCCGGCGTCGCCGCCGCCTACGGCGGGACCGCCGAGGTCCACTGGGACAGCGACGGCTACCCTGCCCTGATCAACGACGCGGAGGTCACCCACATGCTGGAGGACCTGGCGGGCGAGCTCCTGGGCAAGGACAAGATCGCCATCATGCCGGAGCCGAGTCTGGGCGGCGACGACTTCGCCTTCTTCACCAAGGAGACGAAGGGCTGCTATTTCGACATCGGGACCCAGGTCCCAGGCGGTCCGTTCTACATGCTCCACAACGAGCACTTCGTCCCGGATGAGGAGTCCATGAAGGCCGCGATCGCCATGGAAGTGGGCGGCGTCCTGAGGCTCGTCGGCCTGTACTAGGGTGCGGTGTGACCTTCCCGGACAGCGTTTTGTTATGCTGCAGATCTGATGCATGGCCCCCGTTTATGCATTAGATCTGAGACAGGTTATGCGTCAAATCTGATGCGTCAAAAGAGATAGAAAAGCCCGGTCTGGCGACCGGGCTTTTTAGTGAATTTATGCAGTTTTTGAATCGTAAACTTTTGAAAATCTATGGTTTACAGATTGTTACAGCTGAATTCTTTACGCGAATAGTTTTTACGTATTTGATAGATGAGAGCATAAAAATACCCGGGCAGTTCCGCTGCCCGG
>CADCOV010000301.1 GCA_902803185.1 uncultured Eubacteriales bacterium | reverse complement strand
TAGACCCCCTTCGGTACAAAAAGGATTATAGGACCGGAATATGGTCTTTCTGTGAAAATCCTGTTAACCGTCGGAAACGATTACGTATAAAAAATACCCCGGATGACCATGCATCAATCAAAGAGACCCGCTGCCGGCGGCCGAAGGGTTTTTTTGAAAACATTGCCGGAATCCTTTCACGGGGGCCTCTACTTATGGTAAAATATCGAGATGGGGAAAGGATAGAGGTGGATTTTGATCAGGAGAAAAAACCCATGAAAGACATTACGATCAAGATCGTCGGAAAGCGATATAACGGGGAGACCGCCGAGGATGAGATGGAGTTCATCAGCGACGGCACCATGTACGAGCGGGGCGGCGCGGTCTACTACATCTACGAGGAGAGCGAGTTCTCCGGCATGCCGGGCTGCAAGACCAGCCTGAAGGTGTCGGACGGCCGCGTCCGGATGAAGCGGATCGGCGGCGGCGAGGGCGCCTTCGGCGCGGAGCTCACCTTCGAGAAGGGCAAGCGGTTCATCAGCCGCTACATCACGCCTTATGGCCCGATCGATATGGAGGTCATGACCAACCGGGTGGACGCGGACCTGGATCCGGAAGGGTTCGGTAAGATCCGGCTGGACTACAGCATCTGCATGGAGGGCATGGGCGAGGGCCGCAACGAAGTGGACATCGAGATCATGCAATAAGTTGAGCGGAAGGAAGGAATCATGTACAAGAAAGGTTTTGATGCGGAGAAGTATATCGAAGAGCAGTCGCGCTACATCCTGGAGCGGATCCAGAAGGCGGGCGGCGAGAGGCTGTATCTGGAGTTCGGCGGCAAGCTGGTCCACGATAAGCATGCGGCCAGAGTCCTGCCGGGATTCGACGAGAACGCCAAGATCAAGCTGCTCCAGAGGATGAAAGACCAGGCGGAGATCATCATCTGCATCTACGCCGGCGACATCGTCAGCAGCAAGACCCGCCACGACTTCGGCATCACCTATGACCTGGAGGTCCTCCGCCTCATCGACACCTTCCGCAGATACGACCTTTCCATCAACAGCGTCGTGGTCACCCGCTATCAGGACGCTCCGGCGGTGAACATGTTCATCAACAAGCTGGAGCGCCGGGGGATCCGCACCTACAAGCACTATTTCACCAAAGGCTACCCGACGGACGTGGACACCATCGTCAGCGAAGAGGGCTACGGCGCCAACCCGTACATCGAGGTCACCAAGCCTTTGATCGTGGTCACCGGCCCGGGCGGCGGCAGCGGCAAGCTGGCCACCTGCCTCTCCCAGCTCTATCACGAGTACATCCGGGGCCGCAAGGTCCGCTACAGCAAGTTCGAGACCTTCCCGGTCTGGAACCTGCCGCTGAAGCACCCGGTGAACCTGGCCTACGAGGCCGCCACCGCGGACCTCAAGGACGTCAACATGATCGACTCCTTCCACCTGGACGCCTACGGCGAACGGGCGGTGAACTATAACAGAGACCTGGAGGTCTTCCCGGTGGTCAAGCGGATCATCGAGAAGATCACCGGCGAGGAATCCGAATACCAGTCCCCGACGGATATGGGCGTCAACCGGGTGGGCTTCTGCATCACCGACGACGAGGCCTGCCGGGAGGCGGCCAACCAGGAGATCATCCGCCGCTATCTGATCGCGGAGTGCGATTACAAGAAGGGCAAGATCACCAGCGACATGCTGGACCGCTCCCACCTGATCCTGAAGGAAGTGGGCAAGGACGTCAGCGACCGCAGGGTGGTCGAAGCCGCCAGGCAGTACGCGGAGGAGAAGCGCGCCCTGGATCCGAAGTATGAGAACTGCGTCGTCATGGCCCTCGAGATGCCGGACGGCTCCATCATCACCGGCCGCAGCTCCCGCCGCATGGTGGCCGCCGCCGCGATGGTGCTGAACGCCATCAAGAAGCTCTCCGGCATCGGCGACGACATGCTGATCATCACCCCGCAGGTGCTGGAGACCCAGCAGAACCTCAAGACGGAGATCCTGCACCACGACCGCACCAGCCTGAACTGCGAGGAGGTCCTCATGGCCCTGGCCATCTCCGGGACCAGCAACCCGTCCGCCCAGGTGGCGGTCAGCAAGCTGCCTGAACTCGCGGGCTGCAGAGCCCACTGCACGGCGATCCTCTCCGACCGGGACGAGCAGACCCTGTCCTCCCTGGGACTGGACGTCACCTGCGATCCGGAATACATCACGACGAATCTGTATACCGCCTGAGCACCCATAGAAAGAGGCAGTTTTGGCTACCAAGAAGCGCTATACGCCCCTGGAGTATTTGCTCCGCTACATCAAGCCGATCTTTAAATGGACTCTGCTGGCGATCCTCATCGGGATCGCCTGCGGTTTTGTTGGCGTGGCCTTCTACTACGGGATCGCCTACGCCACGGACTTCAGGACGGCCCACCCGTGGGTCCTGTACCTGCTGCCGGTGATCGGCCTCGTGATCGTCGCGATCTACCGCCTCAGCAAGGTCGAGGGCGAGGGCACGGACGACATCATCACCTCCGTCCAGGAGGGGAAGGTGCTGCACCTGCTGCTGCTCCCGGCGATCTTCATCAGCACGATCCTGACCCATCTGGGCGGCGGTTCCGCCGGCCGTGAAGGCGCGGCCCTGCAGATCGGCGGCGAGATCGGAAACCACATGGGCCAGCTCGCCCGCCTGGATCACGAGGACCTGAAGATCACCACCATGGCGGGCATGGCCGCCTTCTTTTCGGCGGTCTTCGGCACGCCGCTCACGGCGACGATCTTCGTGGTCATGTTCATCAACGTGGGCTACCTCTATGAGATGGCGGTGTTCCCGTGCTTCATCGCCTCCCTCTCCGCCTATTGGATCAGCATGGAGCTGGGCGTCCAGGGCTTCCGCTATCCGCTGGCCCTGCCGGCGGAGCAGCCTCTGTTCATGCTCCGGCTCGTGGTCCTCGCCGCCCTCTGCGGCCTGATGTCCTCGGTGATGTGCAACACCTTCCACTACACCGGCAAACTCTTCGCGAAGCTGAAGAATCCGTACCTCCGGGCCTTCATCGGCGGCGGCATCATCGTCGCCGCGACCCTGATCCTGGGCAACACCGACTACAACGGCGCCGGCTCCAACATCATCCGCCTCGCGGTGGAGGAGGGCGTGGTGGTGCCGTACGCCTTCCTGCTGAAGCTGCTCTTCACCGCCGTGACCCTGCAGTCCGGCTTCAAGGGCGGTGAGATCGTGCCGACCTTCTTCATCGGCGCCACCTTCGGCGCGGTGGTGGGTCCGCTCCTGGGCGTGCCGGTCCGCTTCGCCGCCGCCGTGGGCATGATCGCCCTCTTCGGCAGTGCCACCAACACCCTGATCGCTCCGATCTTCCTGGCCATCGAGGCCTTCGGCGGCATGGGCGTCCACTTCTTCGCCTTGGCGGCCGCCGTCTCCTACATCTGCTCCGGCTACACCGGCCTCTATTCCAAGCAGAAGATCATGTTCTCCAAGGTC
>CADCOV010000300.1 GCA_902803185.1 uncultured Eubacteriales bacterium | reverse complement strand
TCCTTCAGAAATAGTCGGCAAAAAAAGCGCAGCCTATCGAAATAGACTACGCCTGAAAGACTTATTTCTGATTTCTCGGGTCCGGCTTTTGCCGGGGAACAACATACCACAGATCGTCCGGGCTGGCAAGGGCCGTTACAGGTTCTTGCGGATCGTCAGCACGTTTTTGCCGTCCTTCCACTCATACTGCACGTCGTCCATGGTCTTTTTGACCACGTAGATGCCGAGGCCGCCGATCTTCCGATCCTCCGCGGAGAGGGTGACGTCCGGATCCTCCTTCTTCAGCGGGTCATAAGGCGTGCCGCTGTCGATGAAGGTGATCACCGCCTGCCGCGGCTCCTGCTGCAGGCCGATGCGGATCAGGGCCCTGCCCCGCTCCGAACCGTAGGCGTAATTGGCGATGTTGACGTAGAGCTCCTCCACCGCCACGTCCAGCTGCATCTGGGCCTTCATCGGGCAGTCGTGCTCCTCCAGCCAGGTGTCCAGGAAGGTCATGACCTCGGGGAGCTTTTCGGTCTCCGCCTCGATGTCCAGTTCCTGCAGGTCCTCCAGGGCCGGGGCGGAACTGCCCTTCCAGTGCTTGTCCGTGGAGTCAGGACCCAGATACCGGAGGCAGAGCATCGTGATGTCGTCGGACTGGGCCGCGCCGTTCACGAAGTCATTTACCCGGTCCCGCATGTGGAGCAGGGTGTCCTCCGCTCCCAGGGCAGGCTCCTCGTTCAGCGCCTCGATCATGCGCTCTGTGCCGAACAGCTTCTCCTCATCGTCCGCCGCCTCGGTGACGCCGTCGGTGTATTCGAAGATCGCGTCGCCCGGCTGCAGGCGGATCTCGTAATCCTTATACCGGACGCCGTCCATGCCGCCGATGACAAAACCGTGCGGATCCTTGAACAGACGGTATTCTCCCCCGTTCTGCAGGATCGCCGGATATTCGTGTCCGGCGTTGGCGGCTTTGAGGACGCCGGTGGAGATCTCCAGGATGCCGAGCCAGACGGTCACGAACATCCCCGCCGGGTTGTTGGTGCAGATCGAGGTATTGACCGCCGCCAGGATCTCCGCCGGAGAATACCGGAGCACCGCCGCGTGGTTGTTGATCAGGATCTTGGAGGCCATCATGAAGAGCGCCGCCGGGATGCCTTTGTCGGAGACGTCCGCCATGACCAGGGCCAGGTGATCGTCGTCGATCAGGAAGAAATCGTAGAAGTCGCCGCCGACCTCCTTGGCCGGGTGCATCGTCGCGTAGAGGTCGAACTCCTTGCGCTCCGGGAACGCCGGGAAGATGTGCGGGATGATGCCCTCCTGGATCTGCCGGCCGACGTTCAGCTCGGTGTTGATGCGCTCCTTCTCCGCCGCGACGGTGGTGAGGTCCCGGATGTAATGGGCCATGTCGTGCTCCATGTCCTTCAGGACCCAGGCCAGGTTCTCGATCTCGTCGCCGGTCTGGATGTTCAGGTTGTTGAAATGCTGGCCGATCGGATTGCCGGCGTTCTTATCGACGCTGTAGGACTCGGCCGCCTTGGCCATCTCGTTGATCGGCTCCACGACCGTCTTCTTCAGCCTGCGGGACAGGATCAGGCCCATCACCAGGCCCACGGTGAGGAGCAGGATGATGTACTGGAACAGGAAGGCGGAGCTGGCCTGGGCCACGTGGTTCATATCCGTGTCCACGCAGACCACGATGGTATATCTTTTCGTGTGATAGAGCTCCGTCGCCGCCGTACAGCGGTATCCGTAATTCTCCCACTTCGCGGAGAAGGCCGGGATCGGGGTGTCGTCGCCGAGCAACGTGTCCGCGATGCCCCGCCTCTGTCCCTTCAGCAACGCTTCCAGGTATTTGTGGTCCGTCGGCTCAATGGCGCCCGGCGGACAGAAGGTGTCCTTCTCATCCGAGTCGATCAGGTAGATCTGCCGGTCGTTTTCCAAATCGATGGCGACCATGTAGCAGGCCAGCGCCATGTCGTTGGAACGGACCTTGCGGAGCCGGGTGCGGATGTCGTTGAAGACGCCGTCTCTGACCACGTCAAAATGCGCCTGATACTCCTCCCCCCGGCCGTTGTGCGTCCGTTCCTCTTCCGGAAGGCTGTCGAAGATCTCCAGGATCTGTTCGCATTTCTTCTGGGTGGTCGCCCCGTCCAGGAAGGATTTCGCCGCCTGGGAAAGATACCAGGTCTGGGTGGAATACTCCCGGGTGACCGTGTTTATATAAAGATAAAACCCAAACGCGATCGCCGCCGCACTGACGACGATCACGAGGGCCATGATCGCATGGAACGTGCGCGAACCGAGAGAATGCCGCATCCTCTCCAGCGCGCTCATTTCACGTATGGATTTAGAAGGCATAAAACCCTCCTGTCAGTCTGGTTACTTGATCGTGAGGATGTCCGCGAAACCGG
>CADCOV010000299.1 GCA_902803185.1 uncultured Eubacteriales bacterium | reverse complement strand
TAGCAGTATCCTCCTTGTCCCGGAAGAAGGCAGGATCAAAGATAGTATACATCAGATGCTGCGGGTGAAATTGCAAATGCACTTCTAGCCCAAATACCGGATTGCAATTGTGATTGCACAGTACAACGTGCAATTAAGATAACAATTAACCCCCGCCCCTAGAACTCCTTCTTCTCCATGATCCGGATGCTGAGGAAGACGGACGCCAGCGTGATGACCACGCCCGCTGCCATGCAGCCGAGGACAAAGCCGCCCATCGGCAGGGTCTCCAGCTTCGCGGCCGCTCCCGCAAGGCCGCTTCCGAACTTCTCGATCAGGAACCCGGCGACGAACACCACGCCGAAGAGGATGAACAGGGCGTTGCGGCCCTTCTGCGCGCCCCACTTGAACTGCGCCGGCAAGGTCACCGACGGGACCAGCATCATGACCGGCAGGAACATCACCGATCCCAGAAAATCCTCCGCTCCCGGGAACCCCTTCCCCGTGGTCAGGCTGCAGACGATCATGATGACGAGGGTGCACAGCCAGGCGATGAAGCCGCAGAGCAGGGAGAAGACGTACTTCTCGGCCGCATAGATCCGGCGGCTCGTCGGCATGCTCATGAGGAACGGCATGCAGTTGTCGTATTCGTCGTAGCTCAGAGTGCTGAGGGAGACGATCACCGCGATCAGGACGACCCAGCCCGTCGTGAAGGAGATGTCGTCCATGACGAAGGTCATGACCACGCCCCAGACCAGGGCAAAGAACAGGATCTTACTCCCCGCCTGCCTGAGCAAAGCGAGATCTTTGACAATCAACCCTTTCATCTCACGCCTCCTTTGCCATCACGAGGATGAGCTCATCGATGCTGCCGCTTTCGATCACGATCTCCGGATAGTTCTCCGCGTAGTACCGCCTCTGGTCCGTCAGGCAGGTGTACCCGAACGGCTCCTTCTTCGTCTGCAGGATGTAGTCTTTGTCGATCTCCCCGTAGGCCTTCTCCGAAAGCCGGAGCACCGCGTAGTCGCTCAGGATCCGGTCGGTGTCCTCGTGGAGGACGACCCTGCCGTCCGCGATCATGTAGATGTCGTCGCAGATCCCCTCCAGGTCCGTGGAGATGTGGGAAGAGATCAAAACCGTCCGCTCGCTGTCCTCCGCCAGATATTCCCGAAGCACGTCCATCAGCTCTCCCCGGGCGACCACGTCCAGACCCGCCGTCGGTTCATCCAGGACGAGCAGCTTCGCCCCGTGGCTGCAGGCGGTCAAAAACCGCAGCCTGGCCTTCATGCCGGTGGAAAAATCCTTGAGCGGCTTGTCCATCGGCAGACCGCCCTTGCGGCAGGCCTCGAGGAACCACTCCTCATCAAAGCCCCGGTAGCTGCTCCTCAGGATCCGCACCACGTCCTTGAGCTTCAGGAAGTTCGAGAACCCCGAGTCCGAGAAGGCCGCGCCGATCTGTTCCTTGTCCTCCGCCGTCAGCGCCTCCACCGGTTTCCCGAGGATGCGGATCTCGCCAGCCTCCGGCCGGATGAGGCCCAGCAAAGCTTTGATCGTGGTGCTCTTGCCGGCGCCGTTGCGGCCGACCAGGCCGGTCACCCGTCCCGCCGGGATCTCCATATCGATCTCGAGCCGGAACGGCCCGTAGGTCTTTCTGAGTCCTTTGACCTGAATCATCTTAACCCTCCAGAATGATCTCCAGTAAAGCCCGGATCTCCTCGTCGGTCAGTCCCGCGGACCGGACGCTGTCCACCGCCTGGGCCAGCTTCTCCTCCGCGTCCCGGCGCCTGGCTTCCTCCGCCAGGCCGGTGTCGGTCTCGGCAACAAAGCTGCCCTTCCCGTGGACCGTGACGACAAATCCGTCTTCCTCCAGGCGATCGTAGGCCTTCTTCACCGTCAGCGCGCTGATCTTCAGCTCCGCCGCCAGCGCTCTGACCGAGGGCAGGCCTTCCCCCGGCTTGAGTTCGCCGCTGATGATCGCCGATTTCATGTAGTCCATGATCTGCTCGTAGATCGGGACCATGGACGTGTGGTTGAGAATAATATGCATCTTATTCCTCCTG
>CADCOV010000298.1 GCA_902803185.1 uncultured Eubacteriales bacterium | reverse complement strand
TGGAGAGCGAGCTCTTCGGCTACGAGCCGGGCTCCTTCACCGGCGCCCAGAAGAAGGGGAAGATCGGTCTGTTCGAACGGGCCAACCACGGGACCATCTTCCTGGACGAGATCGGCGACATCTCCGCCAAGCTGCAGGCGAGGCTGCTGCGTGTGATCCAGGAACGGCAGGTGATGCGGATCGGGTCCGACAAGGTCATCGATGTGGACGTGAGGATCCTGACGGCCACCAATAAAAATCTTGAAGAATTGGTTATAAATAGGATTTTCCGGGAGGATCTCTACTACAGGCTGAACGTGATCTCCCTGCACGTGCCGGCCCTCAGGGAGAGAAAATCGGATATCCTTCCGCTCCTCAGCACCTTCCTGGGCAAGAAGGCCTTCCGGCAGGTCACCGACGCGGAGAAGAAGCGGCTGTTGGAATACAGCTGGCCGGGCAACGTCCGGGAACTCCAGAATGCCGCGACCTACTACCAGATGATGGGGGAGTTCCCGGCTCTGGAAGCGGGCAGCGCGGTCATGGACGGCAGGGTGCCGGCGAAGGCCGCCCGCACAGGAGCATTCCGAAGCGATTCCCCGCGGGAGCAGATCGAGCACAACCTGCTGGATCTCCTGTATCAGCATTACCGGAGCTTCAGGACCACCGGGCGGACGGAGATGCTGCAGTACCTGAAGGAGCAGGGCTTCGCGGTCAGCGACGTGAGCCTCAGGAAGATCCTTCGGGAAATGGCGGAGGCTGGACTGGTCATCGTCGAACGAGGACGAAAGGGGACCACGATCACCGAGGCGGGGATCGGCCGAATCCGGGAGTAACAGGTACTATACAAAGCATCGACAGAGAGGAGGGAATGCCCTCCTCTTTTTAATATTCTGAATTGGCACGGTACTTGCTTTTTACTGTAGAGTAATCTCTCCGCATAACCGCGGGGGAATATCAGTCGCATTGTTGATGATGAAGAAAGGAACGGTTATGAACAAGAAAGTATTAGTTTTGTTGTTATCGGTCCTCTTGGTGCTGTCCCTCGCCGCATGCGGCGGCGGTGGCGGTTCCTCCTCAGGGGGCGGCGGTAACGAACCTGCACCGGCAGAAGAGCCGGCGGACACCGGAAGACAGCCACTGCTCAAGATCGCGAGCGGAAGCGAGCCAGCGAATCTGGATGTCGTCATGGAAACCAACGACGACGGTTCTCTGGTCGTCTGCGAGTCGATCTATGAGCGCCTCATGTATGTGGACGCGAACAACGAGATCCATCCTGAACTGGCGGAATCCGTCGAGGTCAGCGAGGACAGCTCCCAGTACACCTATCACCTCCGCAAGGGCGTCAAGTTCCACGACGGCAAGGAGATGACCGCGGAGGACGTGGTCGCTTCCATGAACCGCTGGATCGATGCGTCTGAGACCGTCTCCAACATGGTCGGCGGCGCTCACTTCGAAGCGGTCGATGACTACACCGTCACCATCAAGATGGAAAAGGGCACCGCGTACCTCAACGAGATGATCGCCTGCTATGCCCAGCACGCCATCATCACCACCAAGGAGTGCGTCGAGGAAGCGCAGGCCTCCGACACCGGCATGCTGCAGACCTTCATCGGCACCGGCCCGTACAAGTGGAACGAGTGGGTCTCCGCAGACCACATCTCCCTGGTCGCCAACGACGACTATCAGCCTTACGGCACAGACGGAGATTACTCCGGCTGGGGCGGCTACAAGCACGCCTACTATGACGAAGTCCAGATCTGCTACGTGACCGATGCCACGACGCTGAATGCGGCGATGCAGAACAAGGACTACGCGGCAACCACATCTCTGGACATGATGTATCTCAAGCAGTACGAGAACAATCCGGAGTACGGCACCCATGTCGACGCGACCGAGCTCAAGGCCGTGATCTTCAACAAGAAGGAAGGCTGGGGCGCCAACGAGAAATTCCGTCAGGCGATCCAGGCTCTGATCAACGTGGATGACGTCATGTACGCCTACTACGGCGATGAGAACTTCTATGAGCTCTACAGCTCCTACATGTTCAAGGGCACCCCTTGGTACAGCGAAGCGGGCAGCGAGTTCTACAACCAGCACGACCCTGAGAAGGCCAAGGCCCTCCTGGAGGAAGCGGGCTTCACGAAGGACGACACCTTCACCATCCTCTGCGCTTCCGACTCCGAGGACTACTACACCTTCGCGCAGGAGATCCAGTCCGAGTTCAGGAACCTGGGCTACAACTGCGAGATCATCGCTTATGAATGGGGCACCTTCACCCAGATCCGCAACAACGAGCCGGATAAGTACAACGTCTTCCTGACCGGCTTCAGCCCGAAGGTCCTGCCGAACCTGAACCTGTTCCTCAGCGCGAGCTGGGCAGGCTGGTGCACCGATGAGCGCATCCAGGGCGACCTGAAGGAGATCTCCACCGCCACCGATTTCGACGCGGCAGTCGAGACCTGGAACGCGCTGCAGGGCTACATGTATGAGACCTCCGTCCCGATCGTCAAGCTGGGCTGCGGCACCAACATGACGCTGTGGATCAGCGAGGTCGAGGGCGTCGAGTACAGAGAGCACCTCGTCTGGGTCAACATCCACCCGGCAGCCTGATAGAAGGGACCTGCCCTACCTCTAAACGAATCACACGTTAAGTGAAGCGGGTGTACCGATGGGCTCCATCGGTACACCCTTTATTCCAAACCGCAAAGGAGGAACAGAATGGCAAAATATCTGGTGAAACGCCTCCTCACGTTGATCCCTGTCCTTCTGATCGTTTCCATCGTCATATTCATGCTCATCCACCTGACCCCGGGCGATCCGGCCCAGGCGATGCTGGGTGATCAGGCGACTCCGGAAGAAATCGCGGCTTTGAGAGAAAAGCTGGGATTGAACGATCCTCTGATCGAGCAATACTTCAGATGGCTGGGAGGTGTGCTGCATGGCGATCTCGGCGAATCTTTGTTCATAAAGGGGACGATGCTGGAGATCCTGGGCGCAAGGCTTCTGCCGACCGTACAGCTTACGACCTGTGCGGTCATCTTCGCTGCGATCCTCGCCATACCGCTTGGAATGGTCGCTGCGATCAAGCGCAATTCCCTGACGGACCAGGGGATCTCCCTGCTGTCCATCATCGGCGTGTCCCTGCCGAGTTTCCTGATCGGCGTCGCGCTGATGTACCTCTTGTCCGTGCAGTTCCACCTGCTGCCGGCGGCGGGCTACCGCCCGATCGCGGATTTCGGGTGGAAGACGCATATCTGGTATATGATCGCGCCTGCCATTTCCCTCGGTCTGGCCGAGGCGGCTTTGATGACCCGTATGACCAGGTCCTCCGTGCTGGAGATCCTGAACAGCGACTACATGAGGATGGCGAAGGCGAAGGGCATCTCGCCGTTCAAGGTGTTCGCCAAGCACGGCCTGAAGAACGCGGCGATCGGCATCGTCACGGTCGTGGGCCTGAGCTTCATGACGCTGCTGGGCGGCGCGACGATCACGGAGACCATCTTCGGCATCCCGGGCATCGGGCAGCTGACCATCGTCTCCGTCACCAGGCGGGATTACGAGGTGGTCCAGGCCATCGTGCTGTTCGTATCCGTGACCAACGTGCTGATCATGCTGATCATGGATATCATCTACGCGATGCTGGATCCGCGGGTCAGATTAGGATAAGGAGGGGGCTATGACGACAGTAAACGTAAATACTGAGTTCACGACCGACAAGGCCGCCCTCGCAGAGATCAAAACGAGACTCAAGAAGGAGCAGCGGACCCTGACCCGCAGGAAATTCCTGCGCAACAGGATGGCTGTCTTCGGCGCCATCGTCGTGATCATCCTGATCCTGATCGCCGTTTTCGCGGACGTGATCGCTCCGTTCGATCCGCTGGAAAACAGCGTCCGTGACAGGGTGCAGGCTCCTTCGGCGGAGCACATCTTCGGTACGGACTCCTTCGGCAGAGACCTGTTCTCCCGCGTCATCTACGGAAGCCGGATCTCCATGCTGGTAGGCAGCTGCTGCGCGGTCTTCTCCATGCTCATGGGCATGACGGTCGGCCTGTGCGCAGCCTATTTCAAGAAACTGGACAACATCCTGATGAGGATCTGCGACGGTTTCAACGCGATCCCGACCATGCTTCTGGCGATCGCCTTCATGGCGATGCTGGGACCGACGGTCGCCAACGTCATCATCGCTCTGTCCGTGGTCATGGTGCCGAGAATGGCGCGTATCACCAGGGCCCAGGCGGTGGTGGTCAAGGAACAGACCTACATCGAGGCGATGCGGGCCACCGGCGCCTCCAACGTCCGGATCCTGTTCCGCCACATCGCGCCGAACTGCATCTCGCCGATCGTCGTACAGGCAAGCTATAACTTTGCAAGCTCCATCATCACAGAGTCCTCTCTGTCCTTCCTGGGCGTCGGCATCCCGGTACCGACCCCGAGCTGGGGCAACATCCTGAACGAAGGAAAGTCCCTGCTCTACGACAAGGCCTGGTGGATGCTGCTCTTCCCGGGACTCTTTCTGGCGGTGGGCGTCCTCGCTCTGAACATGCTGGGCGACGGCATCCGCGACATGCTGGATCCGAATGCCAAGTAAAGGAGGGGGAAGCGATGAGTGAAAAGATTCTCGAAGTCAAAGGACTGGCGACTTCCTTCAAGACCGACCGCGGCACCTTCAAGGCCGTGGACGGCGTATCCTTCTACGTGGAAAAGGGCGAGATCCTGGGTCTGGTCGGCGAGAGCGGCTGCGGAAAATCAGTCACCTCACAGAGCATCATGAGGCTCTATGACGAGAAGGGCAAAAAGACCATCTACGAGGGAGACGTGCTCTTCGAGGGCAAGAGCATCCTCCGGATCCCGGAGAGGGAGATGCAGAGGGTCAGAGGCAAGGACATCGCCATGGTGTTCCAGGACAGCTTGAGCTCCCTGGACCCGGTCTTCACCTGCGGCGACCAGATCGCGGAAGCGCTGATCACCCACCAGGGAATGGACAAAAAGACCGCGATGGCTGAAGCGACGGAGATGCTCCGCATGGTGGGCATCCCGGCGCCGGAAAAGCGGGTCAACCAGTATCCGCACGAGCTGTCCGGCGGTATGCGGCAGCGGGTCATGATCGCCTGCGCCCTCTGCTGCCGGCCGAAGCTTTTGATCGCGGACGAACCGACCACTGCGCTGGATGTGACCATCCAGGCGCAGATCATGGACCTGATCGTACAACTCAATAAACAGCTCGATATGGGCGTCATCCTGATCACCCACGACCTTTCCGTCGTGGCGGAGACCTGCACCCGGGTCGCAGTCATGTACCTGGGGCAGATCGTGGAGGAGGCGCCGGTGAACGACCTCTTTGATGACCCGCACCATCCGTACACGGTGGGCCTCATGCGCTCCGTGCCGAAGATGGAAGGAGAGAGAGAAAAACGGCTCTGGGTCATCGAGGGCATGGTTCCGATGCTCCACCAGGTACCTTCCGGCTGCCGCTTCGCCGCCCGCTGCCCGTATGCGGACGACCACTGCAGAGAGGTGATGCCGGAGCTCACGGACCTGGGCGGAAAGCGCAAGGTGCGCTGCTGGCATCCGGTCATGGACATCGAACAGGGGAAGGAGGAAGAATAGATGGAAAAAGATATCGTGATCAAAGCGACTGACGTTTCCAAGCACTTCCCGGTCAGAGGGTTCATCGGAAACAGCAGGACCCAGAGCGTCAAGGCCCTGGAGAGCGTGAGCCTCGATCTTTACAGGGGGGAGACCTTCGGCATCGTCGGCGAGACGGGCTGCGGCAAGTCGACCCTGGGAAGGGCGCTGATGCGCCTGTTCCCGATCACCTCCGGACAGGTCCTGCTGAACGGTGAAGATGAGGCGACGATGAAGGAAGCGGTCCTCAGGGAGAAGATCCAGATGATCTTCCAGGACCCGTACACGTCGCTGAACCCGCGGCAGCGGGTGGGGGACATCCTCCTGGAGACCCTGAACATCCACAACGTGGGAGAGAAGAACGACCGCATGGACATCGTCCTCGAGATGCTGAACAAGGTCGGCCTCCACACGGAGCACTACTACCGGTTCCCGAGCGAGATGTCCGGCGGCCAGCGCCAGAGAGTGGGCGTCGCCCGGTCGATCATCCTGAACCCGGAAGTGGTCATCTGCGACGAGCCGGTGTCCGCGCTGGACGTGTCGGTCCGCTCCCAGATCATCAACCTGCTTCTGGACCTGCAGGACGCCAGGCACCTGACCTACATGTTCATCTCCCACGATATGAGCGTCATCCGCTACACTTCCAAGCGCGTCGGCGTCATGTATCTGGGCCATCTGGTGGAAGAGGCGGAGACGGACGAACTGTTCGCGCATCCGGCCCACCCGTACACCCAGGTGCTGCTCAGCGCGGTGCCGTCCCCGAACCCGCACGTGAAGAAGAACCGGATCGTGCTGGAGGGCGACCTGCCG
>CADCOV010000297.1 GCA_902803185.1 uncultured Eubacteriales bacterium | reverse complement strand
GTAGATGTGGGCCTCGTATTCCGAGCGGAAGTTCTTGATGGTGGAGATGACCGGCGAGGGCGCGGTCTTGCCCAGGCCGCAGAGGGCCGTGTTGGAGATGGTGTCCGCCAGCTCCTCCAGCAGCTCGATGTCTCCGTCCCTGCCCTGGCCCGCCACGATGCGCTCCAGGATCTCCAGCATCCGCTTGGTGCCCTCGCGACAGGGCACGCACTTGCCGCAGGATTCGTTCTGGGTGAAGTTCATGAAGAACCGGGCGACCTCCACCATGCAGGTGTGATCGTCCATCACCACCAGGCCGCCGGAGCCGATCATGGCCCCCACCTTCTTGAGGCTGTCGAAGTCCAGCGGGATGTCCAGCTCCTTCTCCGTCAGGCAGCCGCCGGAGGGCCCGCCGATCTGCACGGCCTTGAACCTGTCGTCCGGAGCCGGGCCTTCCGGGCCCCGCATGCCGCCGCCGATGTCGAAGATGACCTCGCGCAGCGTGGTGCCCATGGGCACTTCGATCAGTCCGGTATTCATGATGTTGCCGGTGAGGGCAAAGGCCTTCGTACCGGGACTGTTCTCCGGGCCGATGGATTTGTACCAGGCCGCGCCCTGGTTGATGATCATGGGCACGTTGGCATAGGTCTCCACGTTGTTCAGGTTCGTAGGCTTGTTGAACAGGCCGTGCTCCACCGTGCGGGGCGGCTTGACGCGGGGCATGCCCCTCTTGCCCTCGATGGAGGCCGTCAGCGCCGAGCCCTCCCCGCAGACGAACGCGCCCGCGCCGCGATTGATGTGCATGTGGAAGGAGAAGCCGGTGCCCAGGATGTCGTCGCCCAGCAAGCCGATCTCCTCGGCCTGGGCGATGGCGATGCGCAGGCGGTCCACCGCCAGCGGATACTCCGCGCGCACGTAGATATAGCCCTCGGTGGAGCCGATGGCGATGCCCGAAACGATCATGCCCTCGATCAGCCGATGCGGGTCGCCCTCCATGATGGAGCGATCCATGAACGCGCCGGGATCGCCCTCGTCGCCGTTGCAGACGATGTAGCGGGGTGTCTCCTTCTGCCGGGCGCAGCTCTTCCACTTCCGTCCCGCCGGGAAACCGCCGCCGCCCCTGCCCCGCAGGTTCGATGCCTCGACCTCATCCAGGATCTCGCCCTGGGTCATGTCAAAGAGCGCCTTCTCCATCGCCCGATAGCCACCCACGGCCAGGTATTCCCGGATGGACAGGGCGTTGATGTGGCCGCAGTGCTCTAACACCACGCGGTGCTGCTTGGCGTAGAAGGGGATCTCGTCCTGCTTGCGGTAGATTTTACCATTCTGGGTGTAGGCCAGGCGCTCCACGCACTCGCCTGAGACGATGGTCTTTTCCACGATCTCCTCGCAGTCGTCCAGCTTCACCTTCGTGTACAGCCAACCCTGGGGCTCGATGCGCACCAGCGGGCCCATTTCGCAGAAGCCGTGACAGCCGCTGCGCTTGATGCCGACCACAGTGTCATGCGGTTCCTCCGCCAGCTCCACCTCGACCGGGATGTTCCGCTCCTCCATCAGCGCTTTCAGGCGGGCGTAGATGTCCAGCGAACCGCCCGCCACGCAGCCCGTTCCGCCGCAGCCCAGGATCTTCCTGGTCTCCTTCGAAAGGGCCTTCCCGCAGGCCTCGCGCAGGTCGATCAGCTCCTGCCGACTTCTCAGCTTGTTCATGCCTGCGCCTCCTTCGCCAGTTCTTCCTTCAGTTCCTTCAGCAGCGCCGCCGCCTTGTCCGGCGTCATGGCGCCGTGGGTCACGCCGTTCACGGTCATCACCGGGGCCAGCCCGCAGGCGCCCAGGCAGGAGACCGTCTCCACGGTGAAGTTCAAATCGTCGGTGGTCTTCTTGCCCTCTGGGAGACCCAATTCCTGGCGCAGCCGGTCCAGGATCGGTATGGAACCGCGCACGTGGCAGGCCGTGCCGTCGCAGCAGCGGATGACGAATCTTCCCTTCGGCTCCAGGGAGAAGTTTTCATAGAAGGTGGCCACGCCGTACAGCCGCGCCTCGCCCACGCCGATGGCCTTCGCCACGTAGGGGAATACCTCCCGGGGCAGGTAGTGGTAGTGCTCCTGGATGTCCTGCAAAATGGCGATGGTGGACAGCTCGCTCCTGGGATGGTTCTCCAGGATGCGGTCCACCGGGGCAAAATCAAAGGTCCTGTCCGTCAAAGCATCTCATCCTTTCTTTGGTTCGTGGTCGTTGGCTCATATCTGAACGCTGGGGAACAGATCGGCGTCGGTGTGGGGGAGGAAGCAGGCGGCGACGAAGGAG
>CADCOV010000296.1 GCA_902803185.1 uncultured Eubacteriales bacterium | reverse complement strand
TGGCCTTGAGGACCCCGAGCAGGGAAGCCGCGCTCTCCGTCACCTTGCCCTCGTAGGCCGCAACCGCGTCGGTCAGGGCAGGGATCTTCGCGAAATCCTGCTCCCAGGCTTCGTGATCGGCGTAGAGGCGCTCCAATGCCCATTTATATTTCGGATCGATGTCCGCTCTTGTTTTCTGTTTTTTGGTTCCCATAAATTCCTCCTGTGTAGTATAATAATCAATTGTAGTATAGCATACTTCGGAAAGGAATTGATATATGGATCCGAGACCGATCGGTTTTTTTGACTCTGGCATCGGGGGTGTCACCAGCATTCCTTACATCATGAGGATGCTCCCGAGCGAGAGCATTATTTTCTATGGCGACACCGCCCGCACCCCTTACGGCTCCCAGTCGCCGGAGACCATCAGGCAATTCTCCCTGCAGATCGGAGACTTCCTGGCGGGGGAGGACGTGAAGATGCTGGTCATCGCCTGCAACACCGTGAGCGCCAACGCCCTGGACGTCCTCCGGGAGGCCTTCCCAGACATCCCGGTGGTGGGCTGCATCAACCCGACCGCCCGGGAGGTGGTCAAGCTCTGCAGCCACGGCGAGCGCATCGGCATCATGGCGACCCGCGCCACCGTGAACGCCGGCACCTACGCGGAGAAGATCCATTCCCTGGCGCCGGACCTCTACCTGAAGCAGGTGGCCTGCCCGGCCATCGTCCCGCTGGTGGAGGAGGGCATCGTGGACCACGAGATCATGGATCTCACCCTGCGGTATTACCTGGACGATTTCATCGCCGAGAACCGCATCGACACCCTGGTGCTGGGCTGCACCCACTATCCTTTGATCGCGCCGAACCTGCAGCGGCTCTATCCGGGCATCCGGATCATCAGCTCCGCCCAGGAGCTGGCGACGGCGGTGAAGATGGAGCTCACGGACCGGGATCTCCTGGCGCCGGAGCGGGAGGCGAAGAGCCGGTTCTACGCCAGCGACCTGTCCGACAACTTCGTCCGGATGATCGAACGGATCCTGGGACGGGATGCGGACGAGCTGGAGATCTACTTCAAGAACCTCGACATCTGATGGGAATGGAGGAGCCATGACGAGAGAAGAACTGCTTAGCGTGCTGGATATCGATAACGGAAGCGATTTCCAGTACGTGGAGAATATGGCGGACCTGGTGGAATCCGAGGAGGAGATCACGGAGGACGCCCTGGCCACCGTGCTGGCGGAGGTGGAAGGGGAAACCTTCATCGAGGTCTCCGAAGGGTATTTCGGCGACCTGATGGACCACCTGCCGGACGAGGCGGCGGAGGCCTATACGGTGATCGAGGCGATCCGGAACAATTTTCGGACCCTGGCGGGGCAGATGAAGGAGGATCCGACCTCCCTGACCCGTCTCTGCGAGGAGATCGTCCGGTTCCGTGCCTGGTTCACGGAGCCTGACACCGTGACCTGCACGGACGAGGACACGGGGGATGCCCACACAGAGAGCATCATGGACGCGGTGGCGGATCACCGCCTTTCGGTATTAGACGGGAACAACTGGACTTTTGATTTTGGCAACATTGGGGATTACCCGATCGACGACTATATCGTGAATCTGGGGGATCTCCAGTATGTGGATTAGTATCGCTTTCATGTATCTTGGCGCCGTCATCGGCGCCGGGTTCGCGTCAGGCAGAGAAGCCTGGCAGTATTTCGGCGTCTTCGGGGACCTGGGCTATTTCGGGACCCTGATCGAGATGGCCCTGTTCGTCATCTTCGGCGTCTTCATGGTGGTCATCGCACAGAAGGAGAAGACCGCGGACATCGGCGAGATCATCCTCCCGTTCAAGAATAAGCGGTGGAGCAGGCTGCTGGGCACCACGGTGGGGCTCATCAACTACTCGGCGCTGGTCGCCCTCTCGGCGGCGGGCGGCGCCATGTTCGAGCAGCGGTTCGGTATCCATCCGGCGGCGGGGGGCGCCCTCATCGTCTTCCTGGTGCTGCTCACGGTGCTCGGTGACTTCGACCGGATCTTCCATGTCTTCCGGGTCATCATGCCCTTCCTGTTCGCCTTCATCGTGGGGACCGCGCTCTACGCCGGCTTCACCCTGGACAAGGTGCCGGCGCCGGAAGGGGCGGTCAAGCCCTCCGTGCTCTCGGGGGTCTGGTACCTCAGCGCGGTGATCTACGCCTCGTATAACCTGCTGGTCACGATCCCGATCAACGCCAAGTCCGCCCTCAGGGCCAAGTCCCTCAAGCAGGCGGTGGCCGGCGTCTCGGTGGGCGGCGTGTGCCTGGCTTTGATGGGCATGATCCTCCTCAGGATGCTGCTGCTGGACCCGGTGTTCTCCGAGTCCATGTCCCTGCCGATCCTGGGGTACGCGGGCCGGATCTCGCCTTTGATGGAGAACCTGATCTCCATCGCGCTGCTGACGGCGATCTATTCCTCCGCCACCAGCTGCTACTACGGCTTCACCACCCGGTTCAAGGAGGGACCGAACAAGAAAAAGCTCGTCATCTTCTTCGCCGTCCTGGGGTTCTTCCTGGGGCTGGTGGGGTTCAAGAGCCTGATCACGTATATGTACCCGCTGGAAGGCTATTTCGGCATGGCGGTCCTGATCCTCATCTCCATCCACTTCTTCCGGGTCATCAAAAGGAGATAAACGTTGAGAAAAAGCGCCATCGTGAGCTTTCCGGAGCGGGACCGGTGGGGCCTGCCGGAGGGATACGCCAGAGTCACCGGCGGCCCCGGCGGGGAGTGCCTGCTGATCCGCTGCGGGGAGAAGGCTTGCGTATTGTACGATACCGGCATGTACTACTGCGGGCCGGAGACCATAGAAAACATCAAAAAGAAGACCCGGGAGTGGGGGTGCAGTGCCCCGAGCCACCTCTTCATGTCCCACACCCACTACGACCACATCGGCGCAGCGCCTCTGTTCACCGCCGAATGGCCGGAGCTCCTGGTCGTCGCCGCCCCGAAGGCGGAGAAGGTCTTCAAGAGCGAACGGGCCCTCGCCACCATGAAGCGGCTGGGAACCTCGGCCAGGGACTGGTCCGGGGAAGGGGAACAGCTGGGCCGGGAGATCGGGACCGATGGTTTCCGGGTGGACATCAAGGCCGAGGACGGCGACAGCATCCGGGTCGGGGACAAGACCATCGTCTGCCACAGCACCCCGGGCCACACGGACTGCTCCATGACCTTCCAGGTCCTGCCGGAGAACACGCTGCTCCTCTCGGAGAGCACCGGGATCCCCCACAGCCCTGAGGTCATGACCAGCGCCATCCTGAAGGATTTCGGCGAGTGCGTCGCTTCGGCGGAGAAGTGCAAGGCCCTGCGCGGGAAGACTTTGATCTGCAGCCACTTCGGCGTGGTGCCGGAGGAGAGGAACGAGACCTTCTTCGACTGGTACATCGATACCATTACGGCCCAGAAGGACAGGACCGTGGGACTTTACGACGCGGGCGCCTCCTACGAGGAGGTCCTGCAGGACTATGTGGACCACAACTGGTCCGCCATCCGGGAGACGGTGCAGCCCTTCGACGCCTTCTTCCTGAACGCCGGCATCACCGTCCGGCTCCTGCTTCGCACCTACGCGAAGAGAAAGTTTGAGGAACAGAATTGATCAAGATACACACATTGGATAACGGCATCCGCATCGTCATGGAACCCATCGATCACGTGGAATCGGTGGCGGTGGGCCTCTGGATCGGCGCCGGCGCCGCGGAGGAGGAGGCCCGCTACGCCGGGATCTCCCATTTCACCGAGCATATGATGTTCAAGGGCACCGCCCGAAGGAGCGCCCTTGAGATCGCCTACGACATCGACAAGATCGGCGGCCAGATCAACGCCTTCACCGGCAAGGAAGCCACCTGCTACTACGTCAAAGCCACCCGCGGCCATTTCGCCGACGCGGCGGACGTGCTCACGGACATGCTGACCGGCTCCCTGTTCGCGAAGCAGGAGATGGACCGGGAGCGGAACGTGATCACCGAGGAGATCAAGATGACCATGGACACCCCGGACGACCTGGTGGTGGACACGCTCTCCGACCTGATCTTCAGGGAGAGGAGCATCGGCAACAGCGTCCTGGGGACGACGACCTCCCTGAACCGCATCACCGGCAAGGTCATGCGGGAGTACGTCTATGAGAAATACACGGCGGACCGGCTGGTGATCTCCGTCAGCGGCAGGTTCGAAGAAAAGGAGGTCGTGGACTTCTTCAGCGACCGCTTTGACGGCCTCAAGCCGGTGCAGGAGCGACTCGAGAGGAAGGACGCGGAGTACGTGCCGAGCGTCCGCTCCATCCGCAAGGACATCGAGCAGGCCCACCTGTGCCTGGGGACCGATACCATCTCCATGGCGGACGACCGCTACTACGCCCTGACCATCCTGAACAACGCCATCGGCGGCAGCATGAGCTCCCGGCTCTTCCAGAACATCCGGGAACAGAAGGGGCTGGCCTACTCGGTCTACTCCATGAACGTCATGTACAGCCGGGACGGCTACTTCGCCATCTACGCCGGCGTCAGCCACGACAACGTCCGCAAGGCCATCGCCGGCATCCGCGAGGAGATGGACAAGCTGGCGGACAAGGGCATCACCGAGGAGGAACTGGAGTCCTCCCGGGAACAGATGAAGGCCTCCTATATCTTCTCCCAGGAGAGCATCTCCTCCCGCATGTTCAAAAACGGCAAGAACCTGCTGCTTCTGGACCGGGTCTACGACCAGGAGGAGCTGATCCGGGGTTTCGAGGAAGTCACACTGAAGGACGTGGACGCGGTGATCCCGCTGATCGCCGACTTCAGCCGCTACAGCGCCGCCTGCGTGTCCTCCACCAGGGCGGACCTCAGACAGATCATGAAAGGTTGACACATGGACATCAGGATCATCAGCAGGAGCGGGCGCGTCCCGCAGTACGCCACAGAGCGCGCCGCCGGCTTCGACCTGCCGGCCTATCTGCCGGAGGGGGACTTCGTCCTGAAGGCGGGGGAGAGGGCTTTGATCCCGACCGGCATCTTCATGGAGATCCCGCCGGGGTATGAGGCCCAGGTCAGGGCACGGTCGGGTCTTGCGATCAAGCACGGCATCGGCCTCGTCAACGGCATCGGCACCATCGATTCCGACTACCGGGGCGAACTCAGGGTGCCCATGATCAACTGGGGCAAGGAGGACTTCACCATCAAGGACGGCGACCGGATCGCCCAGGTGGTCATCAACAAATACGAGACCGTTTCGTTTACTTTGACCGAGGAGCTGTCGGACACCGAGAGGGGCGACGGAGGCTTCGGCCACACGGGAGTGAAATAGATGTTCCTGAGAGAAGACCTGATCCGAAGAGAACACGAGATGCTGTCTCCGCTGGCTTCCATGTCAGACCGGTCAAAGGGAAGAGCCGTCCCGGAGACGCCCTGCGAGATGCGCACCGAGTACCAGAGGGACCGGGACCGGATCATCCACTCCAAGGCCTTCCGGCGCCTGATGCACAAGACCCAGGTCTTTTTGGGCTCGGAGGGGGACCATTATCGGACCCGGCTCACCCACACCCTGGAGGTCTCCCAGATCGCGCGGACCATCGTCCGCGGCCTCGGCCTGAACGAGGATCTGACGGAGGCGATCGCCCTGGGGCACGACCTGGGCCATACGCCATTCGGCCACAACGGGGAGTTCATCCTGAACGAGATCCATCCGGGCGGCTTTCGGCACAACGAACAGAGCCTCAGAGTCGTGGACCTTCTCGAATCCACGCCGGGCAGGCAGGGCCTCAATCTGACCTGGGAGGTCAGGGACGGCATCCTGAACCACTCCGGCAAGGGCTTCCCGTCCACGCTGGAAGGGGAAGCGGTGCGCCTTTCCGACCGGATCGCCTACATCAACCACGACATCGACGACGCCCTGCGGAGCGGCGTCCTGAAGGAGGAGGACCTCCCGAAGGGGCCGATCGCCCTCTTCGGAGACCGTCACAGCCTCAGGATCAACAACATGGTGAAGAACACCCTCATCACCTCTGAGAAGGTGGGGCGGGTCACCATGGACGAGGAGCACATGGCCATGCTGAACGAGCTCCGGAACTTCATGTTCGAGCGGGTCTACCGGTCCCCGGACGTCAAGAAGCAGGAGGACCTCATCATGGTGGAGACGGCCATCCGCTCCCT
>CADCOV010000295.1 GCA_902803185.1 uncultured Eubacteriales bacterium | reverse complement strand
GACAGCTCAGCGTCAGCTACACGCTGAAATCCCTGAACCACTACGATCCGGAGACCGATGAAGCGGTCCTGATCTCCAATCTGGAGAAGATGTATGCGGACTGCGGTACAGGAACGGTAGAGGCCTCAGAGGAGATCCATGAGAGCGGCGCCGTGATCACGACGCTAGACATCGATATCACCCTGAACGGTTCTGCCTCCCAGAGCGGTACCCAGCTGCGCGGCCCGGCATCCATCCAGAGCAAAGCGGCCCTGACCGCCCTTGGCGAAAAGGCCGGCCTGCTGCAGGCGGATGCCGCGGAAGGGGACGATTACAAGGACGAGACCAAGGCAAGCGTCAAGATCATCGATAATATCTGGAAACTGGCCGGCGGAGAGGGCAATCCGACGCAGGCTCTGTTCGATCTGTTCAAGCTCGGCGAATACGCCCACGAGTTCAACGAGTTCTCGGACGAGTACGGCGGCAATTTCTTCGTCGCTGTCGCTCATAAGTACATGGAGGACTTTGGCGGCGCTCTGGGCGGCGATCTGGTCTTGATCGGCGACTTCATGAGCAATAAGGCCATCGCCATCGGTCTCGAACAGACACTTGGCTACTCCAAAGATTTTGTCAAGGGAGCCGGTGCTGTCGGTTCCGCGATCAAGACCGGGGGCAAGATCATCGGCAACATGGCCGACTACGGCGAAATGATGGAGAAGATCAGGACTTCCGACTCCTTCACACCGCAACAGAAGGCGATCCTGTCCGCAGATGCTACATCGTATATGATGGCAAGCAACTGCGCGGCTGTCGCGCTGGGCATGGCAGGTATCGCGGTCAGCATCGCCCTGGCTCCGATCTCCGCACCGCTTGCCGCTCTTGCAGGCATCGGCCTTGCGGTTGGAGAACTTGTGGTCAACAACTTCCTCGACAGATGGAAGGAATCCCTGGAGCAGGGTCAGACCTACACGATCTTCGACTTCTTCGATGAGCTGTTCGGCGGCAAGAAGAAGAAGGTGCGGATCACCTGGTCGGTGGACCCTTCCGGATACGTCTATGAGGGCGTGACATCGAACCGCCTGGCGGGCGTCACGACCACCGCCTACTATCAGGATGAAAACGGCGACAGGGTGCTTTGGAATCCGACCGAGTACCTGCAGGACAATCCGCTCACCACGGATCTCGACGGCCGCTACGCCTGGGATGTGCCGGAGGGACAGTGGATGGTCCAGTTCGAGCTGGACGGCTACGAAGATGCCTACAGCGACTGGTACCCGGTGCCGCCGGTCCAGACCGATATCAACATGGGCATGATGTCGAAGGCAGGGGTCACCCTGGCCTCCGCGAAGGCATATGAGGAGGGCCTCGAGCTCATCTTCTCCCAGTACGTCGATCCAACGACGGCCGCAGGGATCAAGGTCCTGGATGCGCAGGGCAACGTGATCGACACCACGCTGGCCTACAGCTCCGAGGAGACCGACGCGGAGGGCAAGGTCCTCTGCAAGGTGATGCAGCTCGTCTGGCCGGAGGACATGACCTTCCGCACCGGCGAGACCTTCAAGCTGGTCATCCCGGAGGGCGTCACCTCCTACAACGGAACCACCGTCAAAGCCCAGTCCCTCACCATTGAGGGCGTCAAGGTCCCGGTCATCCGCATCGCGGAGAGCGTGAAGCTGAAGGCAGGGGAGACGCTCCGGGTCGAGGGCACCATTGAAAACTACACCGGCGTCGAGACGGTGAGCTGCCAGCCGGAATACCTCAGCACCATCGAGGCAGAGGTCGTCCAGCCTGACGCGGACGGCAAATACGCCATCCTGCTGACGGGCATCTCCGCCGGCGAGAGCGCCTACATCGTCACCATCGAAGGCACGAAGATTGCCGCGGAAGGCGTCGCGGCCGTCGGCACGGAGAGCGATGCGGAGCCGGAGGTGCCGGCCATCGAGGCACCGGTGATCACCAAGAGCCGCAACGTGAACGCGGGCATCGAGATCACCTGGGACGCCGTGGAAGGCGCGGGCTCCTACGTCCTGCTGTACAGAACGGCTGACAGCGAGCCTGAGGTCTACGCTGAAGGCATCACTGCCACCAAGTACGTGGCGAAGAAGGCGGATCTCGAAAGCGGCACTAAGTACCTCTTCACGGTCAAAGCCCAGGCGGCGGACGGCGCGATGAGCGGTGCGAGCAACGAGAAGGCACAGACCTACATGACGACCCCGGCGGTCACCAAGATCCGGAACGTCAACGCGGGCATCGAGGTCACCTGGGGCAAGGTCACCGGCGCCACCAACTACATCATCATGTACCGCAAGGACGGCGGCAGCTGGAAGACGCTCACGACAGTGGGGGACGTCACGAAGTACGTCGTCCCGAAGGACAAGCTCTCCAGCGGCACCAAATACTGGGTTACCGTCAAGGCGAAGGGCGCCGCCACCAGCGGTTACAGCAGCG
>CADCOV010000294.1 GCA_902803185.1 uncultured Eubacteriales bacterium | reverse complement strand
TCCCTGACCTCGTGGTCGATCTCGGAGGCCATCTCCTCGGAATAGCCCTTCTTGCTGGTGAAGTCGTTGCCCAGGAAGACCTCCTGCGCGCCGGCGTAGTTCACCGGGCCGATCTTCTCGGAGAAGCCGTAACGGGTGACCATCTCCCTGGCCAGGTCCGTGGCCCTCTCGATGTCGTTGCTGGCGCCGGTGCTGATGTCGTCCAGGGTCAGAAGCTCTGCCACCCGGCCGCCCATCAGGTGTTTGATCATATCGAACATGCCCTTGCGGGTGCCGTAGGCCTTGTCCTTCTCCGGCAGCTGCATGGTGAAGCCGCCGGCGGATCCTCTCGGGATGATGGTGATCTGGTGGACCGGATCGGAGCCCGGCAGGCTGCGCATGACCACCGCGTGGCCCGCCTCGTGGTAGGCGGTGAGCTTCCGCTCCTCCTCGCTGATGACCCGGCTCTTCTTGGCAGGGCCGGCCATGACCTTGGTGGTGGCCTCCTCGATCTCCGCCATCCGGATCTTCCGTCCGTTCCGGCGGGCGGTGATGAGGGCCGCCTCGTTCAGCAGGTTCTCCAGGTCAGCCGGGGTGAAGCCCGGGGTGCGCCTGGCGATGATCTGCGGGGAGACCTCCTCGGACAGCGGTTTGTTCCGGCTGTGGACGCGGATGATCTCCTCTCTGCCCTTGACGTCCGGGATGCCGATGACGATCTGGCGGTCGAACCGGCCCGGTCTCAGCAGCGCCGGGTCCAGGACGTCCGGACGGTTGGTGGCCGCGATGATGATGATGCCGGAGTTCTCGCCGAACCCGTCCATCTCCACCAGCAGCTGGTTCAAAGTCTGTTCTCTCTCGTCGTTGCCGCCGCCGAGGCCCGCGCCTCTCTTGCGGCCGACGGCGTCGATCTCGTCGATGAAGACGATGCACGGGGCGTTCTTCTTGGCCTGGTCGAACAGGTCTCTGACGCGGGAGGCGCCGACGCCGACGAACATCTCGACGAAGTCGGAACCGCTGATCGTGAAGAACGGCACGCCCGCTTCGCCGGCGGTGGCCCTGGACACGTAGGTCTTACCGGTTCCCGGAGGGCCCACCAGCAGGACGCCCTTCGGGATCCTGGCGCCTACCTCGTTGTATTTGCGAGGGTCTCTGAGGAAATCGACGATCTCCTGGAGCTCCTCCTTCTCCTCCTTCAGGCCGGCCACGTCCTCGAAGGTGATCCGCCGGCCCTCGCCCCGGTACAGCCGGGCCTTGCTCTTGCCGAACTGGAAGGCCTTCCCGTTGCCGCCCTGGTTCATCATCATATAGAAGAGGAACACCAGCGCGATGATCATGATCGCGCTCGGCAGCAGGCTCAGCAGCAGGGACGACGCGGAATTCGGGTCGTCCGTCATGACCGTGAGCTTGCCCTCCGCCATCTGCGGGTAGATGTAGGTCTCCTCCAGGTAGTTGATCTCGGTGATGTACGGCGCGTAGGTGTACACGTACTGGGGGTTATCCTTGTCGCCGCCCTTCAGCTGTCCCGTGAGCTTGGTCCCGGTGATGTTGATCTCCGCGATCTTCCCGTCCTCCAGGTACTTGGCGAACTCGGAATAGTTGACCTTCTTCGTCGTCTCCGCAGCGCCGCCACGCCGGGCGATGACAAAGATCAGGATCATCACGAAGATCAGGCCGTATACCAGCGCTCCCCTAAACGATCTTTTCAAATCAAAATCCTCCTATGTATCTCTCCGTCGGCGGAGTGCCTTCGGAATTTGTCTGATAGTATCAAAAACTAGCAGTTTATTTTATCACAATTCAACAGTCATTTCAATCATCAAGGCTTTTTTTGTGCGCCGGGAACAAGAAAAAGTCTCCGCGAACCGGCACTTCGCCCGCAGTTCCTCGGGGATGTCATCCCGATACGGGATCCGGATCATCAGGACGGTGTGATCCACCGCCGCGACCTCCACCTGTTTGCGGACCTCTCTCGGGATCTTCATGTCTACGAACAGGTCCTGGAGCCGCTTCCGGCCGCTCTTCAGCGGGAGCACGTCTCCCGGCTGCCGGTACCGCAAAGTGATGGCCTCCTCCGGGGTCCTGCCCGCCAGCAGGGGTCCCAGCTTATCCAGGTCGAAGAGCGCCGTGAACGGCCCGATCTCCTCCGAGGGGCTGCATGGCCGGAACCGGAGCACCGTGTGCGGCTCTTCGTCCTCCCAAAGGCCCCTTTTCCCAAGGATCAACTCTCCATAGCGGCGTGCGGCGAAAAACCACGCCGGCAGATCGCAGGAGGCCGCCGGGTCATCGGACTCCAGCAGATCGCCGATGGCCCTGAAGTGGGCGAAGGTCATCCCCTCCGTCAGTCCCAGGGATGCGAGACACTTTCCCAGGACCCGGCGGCGCACCGCCGGATCCAGGGCCTTGAGGCCTTCGCAGGAGAGCCGGATCTGTTCTTCGCCCTGCTCGATGGTCACCTGCTCCGCCGCCCCGGCCGCCTGCTTCTCCAGGTAGGCCCTGTCCTCGGCCGCCGCCTGGGCCAGCCGGTTCAGCGCGCCCCGGATGTTCGGGTTGTAGGACTCCAGCTCCGGGATCAGCCGCAGCCGCACCCGGTTCCGGCTGTAGACCGGCTCCAGGTTGGTGAGGTCGGTCCGATAGGACAGCCCCTCCGCCTCGCAGTAGGCGAGGATGTCCTCTTTGGTGACGTCCAGAAGGGGCCGGATCACCAGCCGTCCCTGTTCGTCCTCCCTGGTGTACGGGATGCCGATGAGGCCGTCCGGCCCGGTGCCCCGCAGGATCCGAAGCAGGACCGTTTCCGCCCGGTCGTCGGCGTGCTGGGCCAGGGCGATCCGAACGTCCGCTTCCGGCAGCGCCATCTTCACTATGCCGGCCACTGCCCCGAAGATGTCATAGCGCAGCCGGCGCCCCGCCTCCTCCAGGGTCAGGTTTTTCCGCTCCGCCAGGGCGGCGCAGTCCTGCCTGACGCTCCGGCACTCAAAGCCGCGCTCCCGGCAGAGAGCCTCGCAGAAGGCCTGGTCTTCGTCCGCATCCTCTCCCCGCAGCATGTGGTTCACGTGGACCGGATGGAGGAAGAGCCCCCGCTCCGGCGCCATGCGGCAGAGGACATCAAAAAGGCACACCGAATCGGCCCCTCCAGAGAGGCCGACCACGATGTGCGCGCCATCTTCGATCATGTGATACGCTTCGATGGTATCCGCCGCCGTCCGGTAGACGGCGGCTGCAATCTTGTTCTTCATTCTCAGTCTGTTCCAAAGAATCTCAGGGCGTTCCCGCAGGTGGCGCGGGCCGCCTCCTCAAACGTGATGCCTTTGATCTCGGCCAGCCGCCTGGCGGTGTACTCCACGTACCACGGCTTGTTCGGCTCGCCCCGCTTCGGCACCGGCGTCAGGTACGGCGCGTCCGTCTCGACCATCAGATACTCGAGAGGGATCTGCTCCGCCACCCGGACGGTCTTCTTGTTGTTCTTGTAGGTCAGCGGGCCGCAGAGGCCGATGGTGGCCCCCAGCTTCACGTACTCCGCCGCCAGCTCCGCGCTGCCGGAGAAGCAGTGGATGTCCACCCTGGC
>CADCOV010000293.1 GCA_902803185.1 uncultured Eubacteriales bacterium | reverse complement strand
CTCGACGGAGGCGATCTTTTTGTACATCTGGAGCTTCAGGGTCTCGTTGTCGATGTACCAGGCCGGGATGTTGGCCGGGACGTCCAGCTCGATGGTGATCTCGTCGGTGTTCTCCGGCACCACCTCGCCCTGGGCACGGCGCACCGCGTCGTCCACCAGCTTGCAGTAGAGCTCGTAGCCGATGTCCATCATGTGGCCGCTCTGTTCCGCGCCGAGCAGGTTGCCGGCGCCGCGGATCTCCAGGTCCCGCATCGCGATCTTGAAGCCCGCGCCGAACTCGGTGAACTCCTTGATCGCCTTGAGGCGCTTCTCCGCCACCTCGCTGAGCACCTTCTCCTTCTGGTACATCAGATAGGCGTAGGCGATCCGGTTGGACCGGCCCACCCTGCCCCGCAGCTGATAGAGCTGGGCGAGGCCGCATTTGTCGGCGTCCAGCACGATCATGGTGTTGGCGTTCGGGATGTCGATGCCGGACTCGATGATCGTCGTCGCGAGGAGGATGTCCGCCTCGCCGGCGATGAAGGTCCGCATGGTGTCCTCCAGGGTCTGCTCGCTCATCTGCCCGTGTCCCACGACCAGCCGGGCCTCCGGCACCAGTTCTTTGATCTTCTCCGCGATCCGGCCGATGCCCCGCACCCGGTTATAGACGACGAAGGCCTGGCCGCCCCTGTCCAGTTCCCGGGACAGGATCTCCCGGATCATCAGGTCGTCCTGCTCCAGCACGTAGGTCTGGACCGGGTAGCGCTCCTCCGGCGGTTCGGAGATGATGCTCATGTCCTTGATCCCCGTCAGGGACATGTTGAGGGTCCGCGGGATCGGTGTGGCGGACAGGGTCAAAACATCCACGTTCGCCTTCATCTGCTTGATCTTCTCCTTGTGGGCGACGCCGAAGCGCTGCTCCTCGTCGATGACCAAAAGCCCCAGGTCCTTGAATTTGACGTCGGAGGACAGGAGCCGGTGGGTGCCGATGATGAGGTCCACCTGTCCCTTCTTGAGTTCCTCGATGATCTCCGCCTGCTGCTTGTCGCTGCGGAACCGGGAGAGCATCTCCACCACGAACGGATAGTGGGAGAAGCGGGCCCTCAGAGTCTCGTAGTGCTGGTTCGCCAGGATGGTGGTCGGCACCAGGATGGCCGCCTGCTTCCCCTCTTCCAGGCACTTGAAGATGGCCCTGGCCGCGACCTCGGTCTTGCCGAAGCCCACGTCGCCGCAGAGGAGGCGGTCCATCGGCACCGGCTTTTCCATGTCGGCCTTGATCTCCTCGATGGAGCGGAGCTGGTCGTCGGTCTCCTCGTACGGGAAGGCGGCCTCGAACTCCTTCTGCCAGACGGTGTCCTGGCCGAAGGCATAGCCCTTCTCGGCCTTCCTCCTGGCGTAGAGGTCGATGAGCTCCTGCATCATCTCCGCGATGGCGGCCTTGGCCCTGGCCTTCGCGGCCTTCCACTCGTCGCCGGTCAGCTTGCTGATCCGCGGTTCCCGGCCGTCGGAGCCGATGTATTTCTGCACGATATCCATCTGCTCCACAGGGACGTAGAGCAGATCGTTGCCTGCGTATTTGATCTTGAGGTAGTCCTTGGTCTCCCCCTGGACCTCCAGGGCCTCGATGCCGAGGAACCGGCCGATGCCGTGGTTCTCATGGACCACCAGGTCGCCGGCGGAAAGGTCCGCAAAGGACTGCAGGGCCTTGCCCTTGGCCTTTTTGCGGCGCCGGCGGCGGCTCATCTTGGTGGAGGCGAAGATGTCGCTGTCGCTGATGATGCACAGCTTCTCCTCCGGGAAGTCCATGCCCGCGGTGAGGCTGCCGTCCCGGATCGCGACCTTCTCCTCTACGCCGATGGACCTTAAGTAGTCCGCCAGGGTCTCGTGCCGCTCCTGTGAGGAGGCGGCCAGGAGGACCCGGTACCCCTTGGAAAGGTAGTTTTTGATCTCGGACTCCAGCATGTCGAGGTGGCCGCCGAAGCTCATCATCTGACGGCTCGGGACCGCCCTGAGCTCCGTGAGCGCGGAGACGCCGCTGACCGCCGCGGTGAACGGCATCAGCAGGTAGACCTCCTTCTGCTGGTAGATCTTTTCGAAATCGGAGGTGCCGGTGATCAGGGCCGCGTCCTCGGGGACCGCCTGCCCGCGCTCCAGCATCACGGCGAGGTCGTTGTCCACCTCCTTGCGGCGGAGCTGCAGATGCTCGCTGATGCGGTTCGGATCGTCCACGGCGATGATGCCGTCCAGCATGAAATCCCAGAGGTACTCGGTATCGTCGTAGAAGTACTGGACGAAGTTGTCCAGGGAGTCCACGTTCTCCAGGTCCTCCATGAAGGTGAGGAGCTCGTCCCGTCTCGCCAGGAGCCGCTCCGCGGCCTCCGTATACTCCTCCCCTTTGCTCTTCAGCTTG
>CADCOV010000292.1 GCA_902803185.1 uncultured Eubacteriales bacterium | reverse complement strand
CTGCAGGATTTTTCATACTCTGATAGCATACCACCTCCCCCGCTTGAATTCAAGCGGAAAATGCAGTATATTTGAGAAGAAAGGAGGTGTTCCCCATGCCGCTTCTGCTGCTCGGTTTGTTGTTCGTCATAGGCCTGATCGTCTTCATCCGCCTGTCCGGCCGCATGGACGGCGGGGACGCGCCATCCGGAGAAACAGAAGTCCCGCAGGACGATGCCGGCGGGACGGTAGCTTCTGATGAGGAGGATGTCCGCCGCGAAGGCAACGTGATCTTCCTGCCTCAGTTCTCCGATCGTAACAGGGACGCCGGCGAGAAGTGACCCGGCGCGTCAGCGCTTCAGGTTCTTCCGGTCGATCCCTTCCAATCTTCTGTAGAAAGTTCGGCTGCTCATGCCGAGCTTTTTGATTGCGGCGGTCCGGTCTCCCCCGCAGGCCTCCAGGGCCCGCAGGATGAGATCCCGCTCGTAGCGCTCCACCGCGTCCTCGAGGCTGTAACGCCTCTCCTCGATGTCGACCAAAGTCCGTTCTGCCGCTTCGGCAGCGTCACCGCTGAGTACGGCTTCCTCCCGCCGGGATGCAGCCTCCAGGAGGAGCGGGACGTCGTCCACGATCCCCGACGGAGTGATGATCACCAGCTGTTCGATGGCGTTCTGCAGCTCCCGGACGTTGCCCGGCCAGTCGTACTTGCCGAGCTGGACGTAGGCTTCCGGCGCAATGCGCACGTCTTTTCCGTACTTGCGGTTGTACTCCTCCAGGAAATGGTTCGCCAGAGGCAGGATGTCCTCCCTGCGTTCCCGGAGCGGCGGAACGGTGATTCCAATCACGTTCAGTCTGTAATAGAGGTCCTTGCGGAACCTGTGGGCGGCCACCATCTCCTCAAGCGGCTGGTTGGTGGCGGTGATGATCCTGACGTCCACCGGGATGGCGTCCCGGCCGCCGATCCTCTCGACCTCTCCCTCCTGGATCGCCCGCAGGACCTTCGCCTGCATGGTGTACGGCATGTCGCCGATCTCATCCAGAAACAGGGTGCCGCCGTTGGCCTGCTCGAATTTGCCCGGCTTCCCGCCCTTTTTGGCACCGGTGAAGGCGCCCTCTTCGTAGCCGAAGAGTTCGCTCTCGATCAGGTTCTCCGGGATCGCCGCGCAGTTGACCGCCACCATCGGCTTATCCGCCCGGTCGCTGTTCTGGTGGATCAGGCGGGCGATGACCTCCTTGCCGACGCCGCTCTCGCCCCGGATCATGACCGTCGCGTCGGTCTGGGAGACGGTGGTGACCTTCTCGATCAGCCTGGAGAACACGCCGCTGCGCCAGATGACCCTCGGCGGATACTGCTTGTACTCATCCCCGAACTGCCCCTCCGCCGGCGCGACCCTCGCGCTGCCCGGGAGCTCGTCCTGTGTCATGGCGACCTTCGTCACGTCGTGGAACAGGGAGAACGCGCCGATGACCCGGCCTTCTTCCTTCAGCGGATAGATCTGCATGTCGACCCGGCGCCCCATGGTCGGGAAAATGCGGTTCTTCAGGATGACCGGCTCCCCGGTGTTCAGGACGCCGAGGATCAAAGCCTCCGGCTCCACCTCGTACATGCTGCGGCCCACCAGCTCCCGTTCCGGGATGCCGATGATGTCGCCATAGGCCTCGTTCTCGTAGCAGATCAGGCCCTTTTCATCGATGAGAATGAACCCGTCCTCCACCATATCCAGGATGTCGGTCCACGGGATCTTCTCCTCGGCGCGGATCAAAAACCGCAGCCTGTCGCCGTCGATCTCGCCCATCTTCTTGCCGTGGCTGTCGACGACTTCGTAATTGACTCCCCTTTCGATCCCTTTGAGGTCAAACTCCTCCACCTTCGCGTCGGCAGGCAGAGAGTGAGACAGTCGTTCTTCGGAGATCTTCGTATTCATGATCCTTCTGAGCAGCATGATATCACCTCAACGAGAAACAGCGGCCGCCCCGCGGCCGCTTTCATATACAATAGCGTTTACTTCTGTTCGTTGATCTTTTTCACGTATTCCAATGCCAGCAGGCCGCAGCCCAGCTGGATCTCCACGAGTTTGCGGATCGGGACCACCTCGTAGTGCATCTCGCTCTCCAGTTCCTCCGCCAGTTTGCGGTGGGCCGCCTCCGCTCGTTCGAAGGCTGCGGTAAGAGCGGCACGCTTCGGCTCGTTCTCCTCCCCTGCCTTCTCCATGGCGGCGAGGGCGCATTCGTTGGCCCGCACCATCATGCCATACTGCAGCAGCTTATAGAACCTGGAGCAAAGCAGATTGTCGAACTTCTCCGCCTCCGTCGCAGGTCTGGCGTAGGCCGGATCCTGCTCGATCATGACTTTGGTGGCCTCGCTCATATCATCTGAGGTGAAGGCCTCCACCGCCAGCAGGAACGGATCCTCCGGATCCAGATACTCCCCGCTCATGGCGATGATCTCCCGGAGCTCCTCGTTGGCCGCCGCGGTCCAGGTCAGGTTCGCCAGGACGGCATCCTTGCGGATCACGTCGGACGGTGTCGTATCGTCCACCCGCGGATCGTAGAAGTACGGCAGCTCCGTCAGGAAGGTGAAGGCACCGCAGAGCTCCTTCGCGAAATCCGAACTGCTGGTGCCGCACGGGATCGCCTTGGACATGTCCTCCATCGGGGCGTACTTTTCGATGTAATCGTACTCGTCCCGGATGGTCAGGAGCGGATAGACCGCCGGCGAGATCGCTTTCAAGCTCGGCGACTCCGGCTCTCCCAGGTTCAGCGGCACGCCGACCCGGTTCGCGATGGCTCTGAATTCTTCAAACAAAGGCTCCTCGCCGCTGGTGATATACCAGTATACCCCGCCGAAACCCGCATTGTGAAGAGAGTAGATGAATTCCGGCCGGATCTTTTCGATCAGTCCCATCATCGCCTCCGCCTCCGGGATGACGTCATGGAAGTGCAGCTCCTTGTAATCTATCGGGAAAGTCCAGTCGACCTGCTTGTGCCCGGCCGGCCGGAAGAAATTTCGAGAATAATTAAAGATCGAGTACGGGCCCTTCAGCCACTTTTCGTTCAGCCGGAGACCGTCCGCGTCCCAGGCCTTGACCACATACAGGGTGCAGTCCAGGGCGTCTCTCAGTTCCTTGTTCACTGCGAACTGCTCCGTGAAATACTCCAGCATCATCGTGCCGATCGGCTCGTTCGGATGCGGGCAGCCGAACATCAAAGCCACGTGCGCTCCATTCCCCACCCTGAGGCACTGGAGCGGATACCCCTCCTTGGTGTGGCCGATCTCAAAGACCTCCGCCGCCTCAGGATACTTTTCCGCCAGTTTTCTGGAATTCTCGTCCAGCTCTTCCACCGTCAGGAAGACTTTGTAATCAGGGATACCCCTAAGCAATTCCTCATAGATCGGTTTCATCATTCCTCCGCATTGAATTGCGGGGACGGCGGTGCCGTCCCCGCGCTAATAGTCAGATCAGTTTCAGCTTCGCCTTACGCAAGCTCGGTGT
>CADCOV010000291.1 GCA_902803185.1 uncultured Eubacteriales bacterium | reverse complement strand
CCGTGGAACCGGTTCGGATCCTCCTCCGCGGGGCGGTAGCCCTTGCCCTTCTTCGTGATAAAGTGGACGACGACCGGGCCGCTGGTGTGCTTCGCCTGGGTAAGGCCGTCCAGCACCGAGCGCATGTCGTTGCCGTTGAAAGGTCCAAGGTAAGTGAAGCCCAGCTCCTCGAAGAGCACGCCGCCGGAGAGGATCGCGTACTTGACCCGGTCCTTGACGCTGGAGATCGCGCTCTCCATCACAGGACCCACGGTCGGGACCTTGCGGATGACCTTTTTGACGTTGATCTTGGCCTGCTGGTATCCGGCGGAGGTCCTGAGCTTGCCCAGGTGCTTGCTGAGGCCGCCGATGTTGCGGGAGATGGACATGCCGTTGTCGTTCAGGACGATGATGACCTTGGTCCCCTTGCCCGCGATGTTGTTGAGCGCCTCGAAGGCCGGGCCGCCGGTCATGGAACCGTCGCCGATGACGGCGATGACCTCGCCGTCCCTGCCCCTCAGGTCTCTGGCCGTTGCCATGCCCAGCGCCGCCGAAAGAGAGGTGCTGGAATGGCCGGTGTCGTAGAAATCGTGTTCGCTTTCGCAGCGCTTCGGGAATCCGGAGATCCCGCCGTGCTGCCTCAGATGATCAAATTGGTCCGCCCTCCCGGTCAGGATCTTGTGGACGTAGCACTGATGGCCCACGTCCCAGATGATCTTGTCCTTCGGCGTCCGAAACAGTTTATGGAGCCCCAGGGTGATCTCCACCACGCCAAGATTGGAGGCCAGGTGTCCCCCGGTCTCCGAGACGTGATCGATCAGAAACGCCCTGATGGCTGCCGCTTCCCTCTCGAGCTCGCGGACGGACATCTTGCTGACGTCCGTCGGAAACTCGTGCTGAGAGTTCCTTTCACTCATAATATCCCCTAACAAGTCCTTTTCGCTAATTTGATGACCAGATCGCGGAAGAACTCTGCGTTATCGTAATACGGTTCCAACGCGCGGACGGCCTCGTCGGTCAGCTCCTGCAGGCGCTGTTCCGATTTCTCAAGACCGTTCAGGGAGACGTAGGTCGTCTTTTCGTGGGCCGCGTCCACTCCCGTATTCTTCCCCATTTCGGCTTTGTTGCCCTTTACGTCCAGAATGTCGTCGGCGATCTGGAAGGCCAGGCCGAGGCACTCCGCATATTTTGTCATATCCCGCATCATCTCGTCGCTGGCGCCGCCGAGATAGAGGCCGGCCCGCACCGCGCCGCTGAGCAGCACGCCGGTCTTGTTGATGTGGATGTACTCCAGCATCTCGTTGGAGACGTCGGCGCCCTCGCTCTCCAGGTCGGAGACCTGTCCGGCAACGATGCCCCTGACGCCGGAGGCGGAGGCGATGGTGTACATCGCGTTGATCCGCTTCTTCAGCTCGTCCGGTTTGTCGAAGTAGAGCATCATGTTCTTGGACATGACCTCGAAGGCGGTGTTGAGGAGGCCGTCCCCTGCCAGGATCGCGATGCCCTCGCCGAACTTCTTGTGGTTGGTCGGCATGCCACGCCTCAGATCATCGTCATCCATCGCCGGCAGATCGTCGTGGATCAGCGAGTAGGTGTGGATGTACTCGATGGCGCAGGCGTAAGGAAGCGCGTCGGCGGAGCTGCCGCCGGCGAACTCGCAGGCCGCCAGGAGCAGGACCGGACGGATCCGCTTGCCGCCCGCGACGATGGAATATTTCATGGCGTCGTAGAGGGTGCTGCTCTTGCCGTCGATCTGCGGGATATAGTCGAGGATGTAATCGTTGACCAGCGCTTTGTACTCGTCGAAGTTCTCTCTCATACTTCTCCTCCTTCGTAGATCTGGATCTTGGCCTTGGCCTCCTTGAGGATGGCGAGGCATTTCTCATAGCATGCCATCCCCTCCTCGTAGCAGCGGAGGGACTCCTCGAGGCCGATGTCCTTCCTGCGGATCTCCTCCGACAGGGCCTTCAGCTTCTCCAGAGACTGTTCGTAGTTCATGCTCTCTTCACTCATGCTGTGCCTCGCTTTCTGTGACCGTGACCCGGACCAGGCCGTCCGAGAACCGGATCCCCGCCTCGTCCCCCGGTCTGAGGGCGCCGGCGGAGGTGACGGTCCTGCCGTCCCTGTCCGTGACGATCGCGTATCCGTTCCCGAGGATCTTCCTCGGATCGTTTCCCTTGAGGATCAAAGCCAGCCGCTCCAGCTCCGCCTCCTGCTCGCTGAGCCGGGTCTCGATCCCCCGCTGCAGCAGGTCCCTGAGCCGGCCTGCGGTCAGTTCCTCGTACATGACTTTGTTGCTGATGACCAGGGTCATGTCGTCCCTGCGCTTTTCCAGTTCCCTCATCAGGGAGTCCCGGTCCGGCGCCGCCATGAGGCCAGCCGCCGTCGGCGTGGCCGCCCGAGCGTCCGCCACCAGGTCGGAGATGCTGAAGTCGATCTCGTGCCCCACCGCGGAGATGACCGGGATGGAGCAGCGGTAGATGGCCCTGGCCACCACCTCCTGGTTGAAGGCGCTGAGCTCCTCCGGGGAGCCGCCGCCCCGCCCCACGATCAAAAGATCCACGTCGCCGCTGAACAGCCGGTCGACCAGGTCGATCTTGGCGGCGATGTCCTCCGCCGCCCCGGTCCCCTGGACCGCGGCCGGGAAGATCGTCACGTCCGCCATGGCGTGCCTGGCGTCCAGGGTCTTCAGGATGTCCTTGACCGCGGCGCCGTCCCGGCTGGTCACGACGCCGAT
>CADCOV010000290.1 GCA_902803185.1 uncultured Eubacteriales bacterium | reverse complement strand
GCGTTCGTCTTGTCGACGGCCAGGGCCGGATACGGCTTCAGGCCGAAGCTGCATTCCTTCAGCGGATCGAATCCGAGGGACCAGACGCCCAGCTCGCCGTCTTCGTAACCGAGCTTGCTGCCGTAGGCGATGACGCGGTTGTCGATTGGGATCGTGTAGACGCCGTTCTCGTCTGGCTGCGCTTCCGCATAAGTCTCCGGATCGGCGCTGCTCGGACCGTACTTGACGACCAGGGTCACGCCCTCCAGCGTTTCGTTAGTCTTGTTATCATAGACTTTGAAGGTGAACTTCTGCTCGGTGAGGTATTTGTTGACGATGGCCTCCTCGACGCCATCTGCAGCCGGCACGAGGGTAGCGGTCGTCTCTTCATAACCTTCCGCCGTGACCGTATAGCCGTAGCGGACGCCGTGATACAGCTTGTAGCTGCCGTCGGCCTCAGCCTCGACCGGGGTCTTGTCATCCCAGCGGTACACGCTGATGGTCGGTGCCGCCACCGCCCCACCCATCTGATCCTTCAGGTCGAAGGTGATGGTGTTCTTGCTCTCTTCCGCCTTGATCAGTTCGATCTTCAGCGTCTCGCCATCCTTCTTCGGGACGTAGTCCGCCTGGACGTACTCGCTGTCTTCGGTGCCCGGGACCAGATAGCCCTCCGCACTCACCTTGACGGTGTAGGTGCCAGGGACGGTCAGGGCATAGGTGCCCTCTTCGCTCTTTTCGATGACGGCAGGTTCCTCGCCATCTGCCTCCGGATTCTTGGTGACTGTGACGACGGCCGCCGCGATCTCTTCCTTGCTCACCGCGTCTGTGACGGTGATGGTGACGTGCCTGTCACCCGGCAGCGGTTCCACCGTGAATGTGAACTCCTGCTCTGCCAGAGGCTCCGCGTCGTAGTAGACGCCGGTAGAATCGTACTGATCATAGCCCGCATCTGCCGGGTACAGCTTCAGGGTGGCGGTGAAGGTCATGCCCTCATCCCTGTAGGCAGCCTTCGGGTTGAAGGTCACCTTGCCGCTCGCGCCTTCCGGATAGCGTATCTTCTTGAGATTGCTGCTCGTGAAATATGTCGTGTTCAAGATGCTGCTGTCAACGAACCAGCCGGAACGGAACTTGCCGCTCTCCGCCATCTTGAAGATGACGCTGCTGATCTTAGCGCCATTGGCATCGTAGTATGGGATCGTCACGTTGGCAGCTTTGCCCTTCACAGAGGCAGCCGTCGCGGAGGTGACCACCTTGCCGTCCAAGAAGTACTGGTTCAGATATTTCTGGGCTTCCTGGGCCGCCGTGACAGGCAGCTCGGTGCTGTCGCTGACCTTCGTGAGATCCGCCGCATCGATCTTAAAGTCATGGACGTAATAGTACTCTTCCTGCGGTTTGTCCTGCTTGGAGAAGTGGCTGGCGGAACGGGCCGCATAAACCTTCGGCTCGCCCAGGGTGATCGGGATCGGCCAGAAGGAGTAGGCGCTCTCGCCCTCGAACTTCAGTCCGCCGATCAGGTTGCCGAACTCGCCGCCAACTTCCTTGTTCTCTTCCGCGATCGCTTCCGCGATGATGGTGTCCTTGGTCGCTGTATCGGAGACGTACAGTCTGTCCGCACCGGTGCCCTTCATGGTCACGATGGCGGTCGCCTGGCCGTCCTTGATGACGACGGTAGCCTTGGTCACCATGATCATGCCGCTGGCCTCCGTGGTGACGTCCGTGGTGACCTTGGTCGCGGTGTAGGTGCCGTCTGTCAGGACAGGGTCCTTGAGTTCCAGTGCCGCCACTGCGTCATTGATGACCTTCGCCATCTCGTCGACCGCAGCCTGCTCGACGGAGTTCTTGCCGGTCTTGACCGCAGCCTTCGCGGATTCGACGGCAGCGGCGCTCTCCTCGGTATAGATGCTCAGATCCTCCGGGATCGCCGCGATCGCAGCATCCACGGCGGTATAGTCAGCTTTGTCATCGACGATCACGAGGGTCGCGTTGTCCTTGCTGACGGTGATCTTCTTGTTCAGCCAATTACTGTTCTTCTTGCTTTGGAACGCAACGGTGAACGCTTCGTCAAAGGTCGGCGCCTCAAAGGTGAAGGTATTGTCCTCCGCCAGGGCGATGACCGCTGCCTCGTCCACTTCTCTGCCGTCGCCGACAAAGATCGCGGAGAAGCTGTCGTTCTCCATCGGGAGGATGACAGTCTTCTCGCCCTCGAGGTAGGCAGTCGCTGCCGGCTTCATCATGCCGGCCTGCGTCTTATCGACAGCCAGTTCCTGGCGCTCGACCGGCGCCTTCTCCTTCAGCGGGGTGCCGTCGATCACGATGGTCTTCGCCATCTTGTCGATGGTGACCGTTCTCTCGACGTCCGTGCCGGCCTCCTCATATGGGGCATCCGCCGCCACGTGGAAGGTCATCTTGATCGGCGTCTTGTCCTTGAACGCCTCCGTGTTCGGGGCGTTCAGCAGGGAGATCGCGAACTTGCCGTCCGTCAGCTCCGCGCTCTCCTCGGAGAGCTTGCCGCTCACAACGGTCGGATAGGTGACCTTGTCGTAGGTCGTATCCTCCATCGCCAGCGTCGGCGCCACATTGTAGTTGTTGGAGTTCGGGCCGCCGACCACTCTCGTGGACGCAGCTGCCGCGGCCTTGAAGTCCGCGACGTTGGACGTCACAGCGAAGTCCGCCGTCTCATCGTAGTCGCCGGTCACCAGGGTCTTCGCTTCCCTGTCCACTTCGAACTGTCTCGGATAGAAGGCTCTCTCCAGAGCGTTCGTTCCGTTCAGATACTTGGTATAGTAGCTGTTGGAGATCGCCACGCACGGGACATAGGTCTCGTCTGCGCCGAGAGCGATCTTGAATTCCAGTTTGCCGTCTTCGTTGGTATAACTGTGGACCCAGGTATCGTTGCCCTTGTCCGCCGTACCATCGCCGTTCGCGACCGCCTGCTCATAGGTGCCCTTGAACAGCTCCTTGTAGCCGTTGCTGGACAGCGCCATCACCAGGTACTCCTGGCCGTCTTCCGTGGTCAGGTAAGCGGTGACCGCCTTGAACATACCGGTGTTGTTGGTGATCGTAAGTTCGGTCTTCTCCGGCTCGGCTGGTTTTTCCTCCTCCAGCGCGGCGACTGCATCATTGATCGCCTTGGCCGCCGCATCGACAGTTTCCTGCTCGGATGCGCTATACATACGGAAGCCTTCCGCTTCCGTAACGGCCACGGCGTCAGTGACAGCCTGGACGCTCTCCGCGGTATATCCGCTGAGGTCGGCCGGTACTGCGGAGAGCGCCTGATCCACTCCGGTATAGTCCGCAATGACCGGCAGCTTATCCTTCGAAGGGATGCAGAGGTAGTACTGCGTACTCGTCGTGCCGCCATCTGGTTTGACTGGCGCCGCCGGGATGCCGTAACCGCAGTTTTCCGCGCTTACCGTGATCTCCCAGCAGCCGCTCTCCAGCGTGAGGACGTCCCTGGTGAGCTCTTCATCCGTGATGGATCCCCAGTGGATCCCGTTATACACGGTCGTGTTTTTCGGCACGAGATAGATCTTGACTTCATCGCCGTCGAGGACGATCCTGGATCCATCCTGAGGGGAAAGCATGCCGAAACCGGATACACCGTCTGCTTTATAGAAGCCGAAATTGTCGCCGGCAAACGCGATCCTGTCATCCGTTTCTTCTTCAGGCTCCTCGAGGGAGATCGTGTAGTTGTACTGGATCCAGTGCGGCTCAGACATCGCCGCTGTCCTCGCCGCGATGTCGATGCTCTGATTGAGCTTGACCGGGATCTTGACCTCCTGGTTCTCATCGATGGCATACACGTCCTCGCCCATGCTGCCGGTATTCGGATCGTAGTACTGCGGATCCTCGTCATTGCTGGCGGTATGCCCCAGATACACATGGGTCATGTTTGCGCTGCTGGCGGTGAAATAGCCGTAGGCCTTTCCGTCCACCACCTCCACGCTGGTGCAGGTCAGCTTGGCCTTCCCTGTGCCGCCGGTAAAGGTGTAATGATCCGCATCGATCGGATACGCGCCATCCGGAAGGGTCGTCGAATTGTCAAAAGACGTCTCTTCCGCATTCGCCGCAGCCACCGTCTCCTCCGCCGCGAAGGCAGGCACAGCCATCGTGGTGAACACCATCGACAGGGCCAGAAGGAGTACAATGAATCTTCTCATGCTGTTTTTCATGTCCTTTCCTTTCTACAACTAAACCTTAATTGATATACCCCTCCGGAAAACGCGTCGGTCCTTAGACAACAAAAACCCGCTTTCCGAAGGCACAGAAAGCAGGTTCCCAGATACGATGAACGTGGTACAAAACAAAGCTTGTATCATTGGGCATGCTCTCTCCGGAAGCAATTCCAACACACTTCGCAGCAGGTTTCCTGACTCATAGATCTCCGCGCTGCCCCGCCTTCTCAGGCCTGTGCACCGTCCTGCGACGGCATGCTGCCCAATGGCTGACTTCGGGGTGCGCTCCCTATTCACAGTGACCGGATCGTCCAGGATTCTCACCTGGTTCCCTATTATCCGAGCGGCTGCCGCCCGGCACTGCAAAACGTATTATTCTTTGCCCATGTACTATATCAAAAAAAAGCCTAAAATGCAATGTTTTCCGCCTTAGTCCCCAAAGTCTGAAAACTCAGGGGGCCCCGTGGCGCTCTTTCTCCTTCTTTTCACCAGGCCAGCAGGAACCGGCCGCCGTCAAAGACGATATCCCGGCCCTCTTCATCCTTGTAGAAAGAGACCTTTTCCGTGCCGGTCTGCCGGAACCCCAGGGACAAAAGCAGCCTGACCGACGGCGTGTTCGCCAGCGCGGTCCCCGCCTCGATCCCGGTGATCCCCTCCTGCTTCAGCGGCGCCATCTCATCCAGTACTGCCGCCAGGCCTTCCCGGGCGAGGCCCTTCCCATGGAACGCCGGATGGAAGCAGTACCCCAGCTCATAGGTGTCTTCCCTCAGGTGGAGCGCATAGTACCCGATGACCTGTTCCCCCAGACAGACCGCATAGAACCTGTGCTCCCTGCTGCGCCCGAACAAAGCCCACCGGCGGATCCGCTGTTCCGCCGCCTCATCAGACAAGTCATTCGGGGTGTCGTACTGCGCTGCCCAGGTGCCCGCCACCGCTGCCCAGATCTCCCGGATCGCCTTCCAGTCGTCCGCCTCCACTCTCCGTATGGTGAGGTGTTCTGTTTGGATCATCGGTATCGCCGCCTTTCCTTTTGATGTCCGGATATGAGTGTTCCGCCTGATCCCATTGTACCACGGAATGGGCAGTCCCTGTGACGGTATGCCTGGTATTGTGCCCGCACTGCTTTGATGGTATACTGATGCCAAGGCAACGCTTTGACAGATAGAAAGACAGGGATAGTTGATATGAAAAGGAATGCTTTCAGGCCGGTCCTCATTTTGTTCCTCGCAGGCCTCCTGTTCCTCCTCCCGCAGGCGGCGGTGGCCCTGGCTGAGGACCCCGGCAACGGCCCGGTGGGGACCACGGAAGAGCAGGGTGAAAAGACCCCGGCTCCCGAAGATGAGATCGCGATCATCCCGGTCTACACCTGCGGCCACGGCGATACGATCTATGTGGGAGTGACTGACGAATCTGTGTCCACCTATGACTGCATCCGCTCCTACTATAAGTGGCCTTTCCAGGAAGAAGATGATGTGGTCATGGACGATGGCGAAGTCCTGCTGGGGTTCAGCCGGCAGCCTGTGACCGATCCGTCCAGCTGGGACGAGATCTTCAGCGCTCTCATCGACCCGGACACCCCGGTCTCCACCATCATCCTGGAAGACATCGATCTGTACCTCGTCTGGGCAAAACCGGTCGAGCAGATCGAGCTGACGGTCGCTCCGCCTGAGGCAGGCACCGAAACGGACACCGCCGTGGCCGGAACCGACGAGGACGGCAACGCGCTCTTTGACTGGTCGACGCAGACCAACCGCCCTGCCGTGCAGGCAGCCGGGACCGGCTATCACCTGCGCACCGACGGGAACGGGGACTGTGCCTACTGGACAGATTATCGCTGGCCATACTGCGGCACCCTCGAAGCCGGCGAGACCTACAGTTTCTCGATCGAGCTGGAAGCGGATCCGGGCTACGTATTCCTGCCCCAGGGCATGCGCGGCACCGTGATCCAGGGCGGCACACTCCTCGAAGCCTGGCGCAACGGCCTGGTGTTCGACGTGTCGATCGCCGCCGATACGACCGGTCATGTCGAAGGTTATCTTACGCTGCCTGACGCTCCGGCAGAAGAACCGGCTGAGGAGCCGGAGGACGAAGAGCCGGCTGAGGAAGGACCTGTGGACGAGGGACCGGCCTCCGAGGAGGAAGCCCCGGCCGCGGAGCCGGCATCCCCTGCCGAAGAAGCCGCACCGAACACCGGCGATCCGGTCGATACCCTGCCGTTCCTCCTGCTGTTCT
>CADCOV010000289.1 GCA_902803185.1 uncultured Eubacteriales bacterium | reverse complement strand
CCAGGAGCCCTTGTTGTGGCCGATGTAGGAGGACGGCCTGCCCAGCGCGCTGTCCCCGATCCTGGTCTCCGGCATGCCGACGAAGGGTGTCTCCGGCGGCGGGGAATCCGGGTCATCCAGCATGCGGAGGCCCTCTTCCTTAGTCCGTATGATCTCCTCCAGCTCCCCCTTCACCCTGTCCCGGAAGGCGATGAACGCCTCTCGGTTCGTCTCCGTGATGCAGTCCGGGTCGATCTGGTCCAGATCGGTGACCGCTTTCTCCAGTTCTCCCCGCTCATACTGGAAACGGGCGCTCTGCAGTTTTCGGAGCGCCGCCCAGGTCCGGTCGTTCCCCCTGTCCTCGAACAGGGAGGAAAGATGGAACTTGTCCCGCGAATACCTGTCTCCCAGCAAGATCTGCTCCACGGCCTCCCGGTCCCGGAGCTCACGGATCTCAGCCGCCCTGCGGGTCGCGGGCACTGCGCCGGCGGCCACCGCGATCAGAAGGAGGATCACCACTATGGTCCCGATGTGCTCTTTCCATTTCCCCTTCAAGCCGTTCCTCCCAAATCAAAACGGGACCGCTCTCACAGTCCCGTCCTACTCATCTTGCCTGCGCAGCCGCCCCGCCGGGCCGCCGCTCTTCTGTAGTCTCTAGTTATAATACCGGAACACGCCCTTGACCCGGCCCAGGATGCGGGCATCCTTCACCAGGATCGGACTCATGGTGTCGTTCTCCGGCTGGAGGCGGATGTACCCGTCCTCCTTGTAGAAGGTCTTGACGGTGGCCTCGCTCTCGAAACCGTCCACCATCGCGACGACGATCTCGCCGTTCCGGGCGGTCTGCTGCTGCTCGACCAGGATCAGGTCGCCGTCCATGATGCCGGCGTTCACCATGCTCTCGCCTCTGACGCGGAGCATGTAGTTGGTGCCGCTGACGTAGGCGGCCGGCACCGGGAAGGTGTCCTCGATGTTCTCCTCCGCCAGGATCGGCTGTCCTGCGGCGACGTTGCCCACCACCGGGACCTCGACGATGCTGTCCGGGATCGGCGTCACGTTCGCGAAGCTGTCCCTGGCAGGAGATGACTCCTCCACCACGACCAAAGCCCGCGGCTTGGCCGGATCCTTGCGAAGGTATCCCTGGGAGACCAGGCTCTCGATATCCTTATGGACGGTGGACGTGGACTTGATCCCCAATGCGGTACCGATCTCCCGGACCGTCGGGGCGTATCCCCTCTCCCGCACCTCTGCTCTCATGAACTCCAGGATGCGCTGTTCCCGCGCTCTCGCCTTATCTTTTGCCTTGGACATAGCACTGTTCCTCCCGCGTAAACTTCTACTCGTTTACAATATAACACAACTCGAACAAAATGTAAACATCAGTTCGTAAAATGTATGGGAAGATTTTCTTGCCTGTCCTTGCCGCCCCTTTACGCCGATACGGCGTTCACCAGGAGCTCCTCGTACTGCCTCGTGTAGAGGTTGTAATAGTAGCCCTTCTTCCGCATCAACTCTCTGTGGGTCCCCTGCTCGATGATCCTGCCGTCCCGGACCACCAGGATCACGTCCGCGTCCACGATGGTGGAGAGGCGGTGGGCGATCACGAAGGAGGTGCGCCCGGCGATGACGGTTTTGATGGCGTTCTGGATGGCCTTCTCCGTCAGGGTGTCGATGGAGGCCGTAGCCTCGTCCAGCACCAGGATGGCCGGATCCGCCAGGATCGCCCGGGCGAAGGACAGCAGCTGCTTCTCGCCGGTGGAGAACATGTCGCCGCCCTCCCCGACCTCGCTGTCCAGGCCCTTTTCGGTCTTTTCGATCACGAACTCCGCAGACACCATCTTCAGGGCCGCCATGATCTCCTCGTCGGTGGCGTCCGGCTTGCCGTAGCGCAGGTTGTCCCGGACGGTGCCGCTGAACAGGTGCGGCTGCTGGAGGACGTAGCCCAGATGGGAGTGGAGCCACAGCTGGGACCGGTCCCTGGCGTCACGTCCGTCGATCAGGATCTTCCCCTCCGTCGGCTCGAAGAACCGGCAGACCAGGTTGACCAGGGTGGATTTTCCGGCGCCGGTCTCCCCGACGATGGCCACGTTGGTGCCCGCAGGGACCTTGAGATCAAAGTGTTCCAGCACCTTCTCGTGGCCGTCCGGATACTGGAAGGTCACGTCTCTGAACTCCACGTCCCCTGCGAGCGGCTCCCAGTTTTCCTTCTTCGGATGGAAGGTGTCGCCGTACTTTTCCACGACCTCAGGGCGGTCTGCCACATCAGACTCAGTCTCCATCAGGCGGGTGAACCGCTCGATGTTGGCCTGGATCGCGATCAGCGCCGCGATGGTCTCCACGATGAACTGGATCGGCTCGATCATATCCAGGGCGTAGGTCATGAACACCGAGAGCGTGCCGATGAGGAGCACTCCCTGCAGGTTCAGGATGCCGCCCCGCCAGAGCACCAGCGCCAGCGCGATGGAGCTCATCATCGTGACAAGGGACGTGAAGGCCGCGGAATACCGGGCCGCCCGCACCGAGGTGTGCCTCATCTCGGAGGTATCCTTCTCGAAGTCCTCCTGCATGGTATCCTCGATGACCAGCGTTTTGACGGAACGGGCGCCGGTGATGCCTTCGTTGAAATCGCCGGTGATTTTCGAGTTGATCTCCCGGATCCTCCGGTTCAGTCTGATCATCCGCCTCTGGAACCAGGTGATCAAAACCGCCGCCACCGGCACCAGGGCGATGACCCACAGCGCCAGCTTCCAGTTCAGGATCAGCATGTTCAGCAGCACGAAGGCCAGATAGGACACGTTCCACACCATATCCATCAGCCGCCAGGAAGCGAGCTCGCCGATCTTGCCGGTATCGCTCATGACCCGGGCATGGATGTAGCCCACGTTATGCTGGTTGAAATACGAAAACGACAGGGTCTGCAGATGATTGAAGGACGCGTTCCGAAGGTCCCGGTCCACGATCATCTCCTGGCCGCCGCACCAGGACAGGGTGACGTAGTTCATGATGACCTGCAGGATCAGGATCCCCATGTACAGGCCGATGAACTGCGGCATCGTGTCCAGCGTCTCCTCCGCCACGAAATGGTCGATGGCGTAGCGGTTGAACAGCGGGAAGGAAGAGTCGATCAGGCTCGTCAGGATCCCTAAGGTCACCATCCAGAAGATGCGCCAGCGGTATTTCTTCAGATACGGGAGGATCTTAGGCACGCCGAAGAACGGCAGATGAACGTTGTAGGTATCGTTTTCCATGACTATGCCTCCTCTCCCATTTCGCTCTGCTGCATCTGGAGGTCGTAGATCCTCCTGTAGATGCCGCCCTTCTCCAGCAGTTCCTCGTGGGTCCCCTGCTCCGCGATCCGACCTTTATCCATGACGATGATGTCGTCCGCCCCCATCAAAGTGGTGATGCGCTGGCCGATCAGGATCACCGTCGCGTCGCCGATGTTCTCCTTCAGCGCTGCCCGGATCTTCGCGTCGGTCTCCGCGTCCACCGCGGACAGAGAGTCGTCGAACACCATGAT
>CADCOV010000288.1 GCA_902803185.1 uncultured Eubacteriales bacterium | reverse complement strand
CGGCCCGGAGGAAGCCCGGTCCCGGGTGCGGGTCACGATCCGCGAGGGCAAGTTCCACCAGATCAAGCGGATGTTCCTCGCGGTGGGAAGCGAGGTCCTCGCCCTGAAGCGCCTCTCCATGGGGCCCCTCAAGCTGGACCCTGCCCTAACCGCCGGCGCCTGGCGGCGCCTGACGGAGGAGGAGATCCGGACGCTGCAGCAGCTGTAGAAACGCCCCATCTCCCCTGCGGCGTTCACAGATATTGACAAATCCATCGATGCCGCATACACTCATGGAGTAAGCAATCGTCCTTACAGATCAATAGTCAGTTCTCGATGCTCCGAGCCCCTTCGCCTAAAGCGCAAGCCATGGCGGCCGGGCCGGGGTGCAGCCGGAAACAGCTGCGCCTTCCGTATTTGAAAAGGAGATAGCGAATGAACCATTCTAAGCTGAAGCGCCTTATTTTCTATGCGCTGTGCTGCGATCTCGGGCTGTTCTCGAAACGGCTCATCGCCCCTGCAGCCAACATCATCACCGAGGCACTCCACATCCCCGGCGGGATCGGCACGAGCTTTTCGCTCATGTTCCTGGTCATCGCCGCTTCGTTGTCCGGCCGGTTCGGCTGCGCCACTTTGATGGGCGCCGTGCAGAGCCTGCTCGCCATCGGCATGGGGATGGTCGGCAGCATGGGGGTCCTTTCCCCGATCGGCTACATCGTGCCCGGCCTGGTGATCGACTGCATCTTTTTCTTCTTTCGCATTCTTCCTTCGCAGAAAGCCGACGGAACCTTCGCCATTCCGGCAGCGAACATGCTCGCCGCCGTGGCGGCCTGTCTGACGGCGAACCTCATCGTGTTCCGCCTGCGGGGCGTCGTACTTCTCCTGTACGCCTCCGTATCGGCGACCACCGGGTTCCTGTTCGGACTGCTCGGGATCTATCTCGTCCGGCGGCTCAGGCCTGTACTGGATCTGTAACGTTCGAAGGGAGGAAAGAAGAAAGTGAAAAACAAAAAAACCATTCTGATCGTGATCGTCGTCGCGCTGATCCTGCTGACCGCGATCCTGGCCGTCCTGCACCTGAACTCCAGGGACACGGTCCCGGAGGGCGCCATCGCTTTGATCGCGGACGGCAAAACCACCTATGTGGAGATGGACAAGCTCGACCTGATCGACGTCACCGGCCAGACGGTGAACGGCAAGGGCGAGACGAAGGACATCGCCGCCAAGGGCGTGCCGCTCTCGGACGTCACCGGTACGGACCTCTCAGTCGTGACCGTGACCGCGGATGACGAATACGCCGCTGAGGTGCCGGCCGCGGATCTGGAGAACGCCTACCTGATCCTGACGGACGACGGCACGGCCCGGCTCATCGTCTTCGGCGACAGCAACGCCAAACGGGATGTGAAGAACGTCGTCAAGATCGAAGTCGCGGGCTGAGCGTCCGCGCAAAGGGATCCGCACTGATGAGACGCTACTACATCGCAAGCTGCAACTTCACCGCCCTGCTGGCGGGCTGGCTCCTGGGCGGCCCGGTCGGGATCGGCACCCTGGTCAGCACCTTCGGCGAAGGCCTCGTGATGCAGCTCGTCTATGACCTGGTGCGTTTCGAGCCCCGGGACGTGCGCCACCGCAGCGTGATCGAGGTCATCAAAGAATCCAGAGCATAAAAGAGGAGCCCCTTCAGCCCTTGCCGGGCCGGAGGCGGCTCCTTTTTCGTACGTTTATTTGCTCAGCTTGGAAGCGGCGGCCTCGTCCAGGACGACCACCACGTCCGGGTGATCCTGCAGGATGGACGCCGGGCATTCCACCGTCTTCGGGCCTTCCAGCATGCCCTTGACCGCGTCCGCTTTGTTGGCGCCGGTGGCGATCATCAGGATCTTCTTCGCTCTCATGATGGAGGCGAGGCCCATGGTGATGGCTCTGGTCGGGACCTTGGACGGGTCATTGTCGAAGAAGCGGGCGTTGTCGTTGATGGTCTGCTGCTCCAGGTCCATCAGGTGGGTCGGGCTGTCGAACGGGGTGCCCGGCTCGTTGAAGGCGATGTGGCCGTCGGAACCGATGCCCAGCACCTGGATGTCGATGTCGTGCTTCACGAGCTCCGCCTCGTAGGCCACGCAGTCCGCTTCCGGATCCTCGCCGCAGCCCACCGGCACGTGGACGTTCTCCTCAGGGATGTCGATGTGGTCGAACAGCTCCTGGTGCATGAAGGTCCAGTAGCTCTGCTCGTGGTCCCGCGGGATCCCCACGTACTCGTCCAGGTTGAAGGTCAGGATATCCTTGTAGCTGGTGCCGTTCTCCTGGTGGTCCTTGATCATGCACTGATACAGGCCCACCGGGCTGGAGCCCGTCGCCAGGCCGAGGACCGGCTTCTCCTGCTCCAGGACTTCCTTCATCGTCTTGAACGCCTCAGCGGAAACTTCGTCGTAGTTGCTCTTTACCGTGATATGAAACATGTTATTCCTCCTTGCTGTCTCGTGTATGTCTTATGCGCAGTGTCCCTTGGCGCGGATCACGTCGATCACGTCGTCCACGTATTTCTCGCAGATCTCGTGGGACGGGGCCTCCACCATGACCCGGATGACCGGCTCGGTGCCGCTCTCCCGGACCAGGATGCGGCCGGTGTCTCCCAGCTCCTCCGCCACCTTCGCGACCGCCGCCTGGACGTCCGGATCGTTCTGGGCGTCCGGTTTGCTCAGGACTCTGACGTTCTTCAGGACCTGCGGATAGAAGACCACCGGGGCCGCCAGGACGGACATCGGCTTGCCCTTCTCGATCATGACTTCCATCATCTTGAGGGAGGTCAGGATGCCGTCGCCGGGGGTGGCGTATTTCGTGACGATGATGTGGCCGGACTGCTCGCCGCCGATGCGGTGGCCGTTCGTGACCATGTTCTCGTAGACGTATTTGTCGCCGACCTTGGTCTTCTCGTAGTCGATGCCCACCTTGTCCAGGGCCTTGTACAGGCCGAAGTTCGACATGACGGTGGTGACGACGGTGTTGTTGACCAGCTT
>CADCOV010000287.1 GCA_902803185.1 uncultured Eubacteriales bacterium | reverse complement strand
GCGAGAGCGACATCAGCGGCTTCGAGAACCTGAAGGAGAGCCTGCTGAAGCGCCGGGCCGAGCTCACCGAGCTCACCGCACAGACGGAGGCCAGGATCGAGTCCTACAAGGCGGTCCTGAACGAGAAGAAAGAGAAGCTGGAGCAGGAGCAGCAGGCTTTGTCCGCGGACAAGGAGAAGCTGCAGGACCTGATCCGGAAGAATAACGAAGCGGCCGCCAGATCCCGCAGCCTTTCGGAGAGCGTGGCCCGGGACCGGCTGGAGCTCAGCCGCCTGGCTTCCCGCCGCAAGACCATGGAAGAGATGGAGAGCAACTACGAGGGCTACAACTACGGAGTCCGCTCTCTGATGAAGGCCGATCTGCCGGGGATCCTGGGGGTCGCCGCGGATCTGATGACGGTGCCGGAGGGCTTTGAGACCGCCATCGAGACGGCCATGGGCGCCGCCATGCAGAACGTGATCTGCGAGACCGACGCCGACGCCAAGCGGGGCGTGAACTTCCTCAAGCACAACAAGGCCGGCCGCCTGACCTTCCTGCCGGTGGCTTCCATCCGGAGACAGCAGGGCAAGGGAGCGGAGAGCTTCCGGGAGGACCCGGGATTCATCGATATGGCGGTGGACCTGATCTCCTGCGAGGACAAGCTGGACGGCGTCTACCGCTACCTGCTGGGCAGGACCGCGGTGGTCAAGGACATGGACGCGGCCATCCGGCTCTCCAAGAAGGGCGGCGGCAACCGGTTCGTTACCCTGGAGGGCGAGGTCGTCTCCGCGGCCGGCGCCATCACAGGCGGCGCCTATAAGAACAAGACCGCCAACCTCCTGGAGAGGAAGGCGGAGATCCATAAGCTGGGCGAGGAGATCGCCGCGCTGGAGCAGGGGATCCGCACAAGCGAAGGAGAGCTGGAGCGGGCGGGAAGCGAGATGGAAGAGATCGGCGCTTCTCTCACGCTGGTCCAGTCCAAGATCCGACAGGCGGAGATCGCCATCGGCATCCTGGGAAGCGACGTCACCGCCGCGGAGGACCACTTCCGCAAAGAAGAGGAGGACGCGGGCCGGTTCCACGGGGAGCTCGACGACATCGGCAGGGAGGTCGCCGACCTGGACGAGACCATCGCGGCCCGGCACACCTCCATCGACGCCTGCAACGAGGGGATCCGCAAACTGAACGAGGAGATCGAAGGTTCCCTGGACCAGGAGGACACCGCGAAGCAGGCCACCCAGGCCATGAACGATGAGGTGACCAGCGCCAGGATCGCTTTGAACGAGGTGCAGACCCGGGTGGAGGCCCACCAGAGGTTGATCGACCGGGTGAACGACCAGGCCCAGGCCTATAAGGCGGCCATCGCCGCGAAGAAGGAATCCCTGAACGAGCTGGAGTTCCAGCGGGAAGAGATCCTCAGGGGCTCCCAGGAGACGGTCAGGCTCTCCGACGTGGTGCGCCGGCGCTCCGAGCTGGAGAACAGCCTGCGGCGCCTGTCCGACGAGAAGGAGACCCTGCTGGAGCAGCACAAGGCCATCGAGCAGGGCCAGGCCAGCGTCCTGGAGAAGCTGAACGACCTCAGGGACGAGAAATACCGCATCGAGATCCGCTCCGCCAAGGGGGAGACCCAGCTGGAGACCCTCAAGGAGAAGCTCTGGGAGGAGTTCGAGATCACCTACGCCCAGGCCGCGGACCGGAGGAACGAGGACTTCGTCTACTCCAGAGCGGTCAAGGAGACCAGGGAGATCCGCAGCCGCATGAAGGAGCTGGGAGACGTGAACGTGGGCGCCATCGCCGAGTACGAGCAGGTCTCCGAGCGCTACGAGTTCCTGACCGCCCAGAGGGAGGACATCCTGAAGGCGAAGGACGAGCTCAGCTCCATCATCTCCGACATGGACCGGACCATCAAGACCCGGTTCAAGGAGAACTTCGACAAGGTGGTCAAGAACTTCGAGGAGATCTTCCAGGAGCTCTTCGGCGGCGGACAGGCGGAGCTGCGCCTGGACAACGAGGACGACCCGCTGAACGCGGGCATCGACATCGTGGCCCAGCCGCCGGGGAAGAAGCTGCAGAACATCAACCTGATGAGCGGCGGCGAGAAGACCATGACCGCCATTGCTTTGATGTTCGCGGTCCTGAAGACCAAGCCGACCCCGTTCTGCATCCTGGACGAGGTGGAGGCGGCGCTGGACGACACCAACATCGACCGGTTCGCCAATTATCTCAGGAAATTCGACGATATCCAGTTCGCGCTGGTCACCCACCAGAAGGCGACCATGGAGCACGCGGACGTGCTGTACGGCGTGACCATGCCGGAGCACGGCATCTCCAAGGTCCTGAGCCTCAGGCTGGGAGACGATTTCGAACTGTAACGGGAGGAGGCCGAAATGGCGATCATAGAAGAAAAGAAAAAGGGGTTTTTCGGAAGGCTGTCCGAGAGGATCGGGGACGTTTTGATGTCCCGGGCCACCGTGGACGACGAGATGCTGGATGATCTGGAGGAGGTCCTGATCACCTCCGACATCGGCATGGAGACCACGATGCGCATCATGCAGGACCTCCGGGACCACGTCAAGATCAACCACATCAAAAATCCGGAGCGGGTCAAGGACGCCCTGGTGAACGTCATCACCTATATCATCGACAAGGGCGACCGCAACAAGCTGAGCCAAAAGACGCCGCTGATCATCCTGATGATCGGCATCAACGGCGGCGGCAAGACCACCTCCATCGCCAAGCTGGCCTATCGGCTGAAGCAGGAGGGCAAGAGCGTCCTCTTCGCCGCGGCGGACACCTTCCGGGCGGCGGCCGGTGAGCAGCTGGAGATCTGGGGCGAGCGGGTCGGCGTCAACACCGTCAAACACCAGGAGGGCGCGGATCCGTCGGCGGTCATCTTCGACGCGATCCAGGCGGCGAAGGCCCGGAAGATCGACGTTTTGATCTGCGACACCGCGGGCCGGCTCCAGACCAAGAAGAACCTGATGAACGAGCTGGAGAAGATGAACAAGGTCATCAGCCGGGAGTATCCGGAGGCAGACCGCGAGACCCTGCTGGTGCTGGACGCCACCACCGGCAAGAACGCCATCTCCCAGGCAAAGGAGTTCAACGAGGCCGCAAAGATCACCGGCATCATCCTCACCAAGCTGGACGGCACCGCCAAGGGCGGCATCGCCATCACCGTGACGGACGAGTTCAACATGCCGATCAAATTCATCGGCGTGGGCGAGAAGCTGGAGGACCTCAAGGTCTTCAACGCCCGCGAATTTGCAGGAGGTATTTTCAGTGAGTAAACCGATCGTCGCCGTCGTGGGACGGCCGAACGTTGGAAAATCCACATTGTTCAACCGGATCGTCGGACGCCGGGTCTCCATCGTGGAGGACACCCCGGGCGTCACCCGTGACCGCATCTTCGCCGAGGCGGAGTGGAACGGGATCCTCTTCGATCTGATCGACACCGGCGGCATCGAGCCGGACAGCAAGGACGTCATCCTCTCCCAGATGCTGGAGCAGGCCCAGATGGCCATCGATATGGCGGACGTCATCATCTTTATTGGGGACGCGAAGGAGGGACTGACCACCGCCGACGAGGAGGTGGCCACCATGCTGCGCCGCACCGGCAAGAAGGTCATCCTGCTGGCGAACAAAGCGGACAACCCGCGGAAGCTGCCGGATTCCTTCTACGACTTCTATACTCTGGGCATCGGGGAGCCGATCCCGGTCTCCGCGGCGAACATGCTGAACCTGGGCGACGTGCTGGACGAGATCGTCTCCGCTTTCCCTGAGACCGAAGCGGAGGAGGAGGAGACCATCAAGGTCGCCGTCATCGGCAAGCCGAACGTGGGCAAGTCCTCCCTGGTGAACGCTTTGGTCGGCGAGAACCGGGTCATCGTCTCCGACATCGCCGGCACCACCAGAGACGCCATCGACACGCCGTTCGAGTGGGACGGCGACAAATACACCCTGATCGATACGGCGGGCATCCGCCGCAAGAGCAAGATCTACGAGGACATCGAGCGCTACAGCGTGATCCGCGCCATCGCGGCCATCGAGCGGTCCGACGTCTGCCTGCTCCTGATCGACGCGGTCGAGGGCCTGACGGAACAGGACAAGAAGGTTGCAGGAGAGGCCCACGAGGCCGGCAAGGGCATCATCATCGTGGTGAACAAGTGGGATCTCGTCGAAAAGGAGACCAACACCATGCGGGACTTCACCCGGAAGATCCAGGCGGAGCTCCTGTTCCTTTCCTATGCGCCGGTGCTGTTCATCTCCGCCCTCAAGAAGCAGAGACTGGGCCAGGTCATGGGCATGATCAAGGTCGTCGCCGAGAACCGCATGCTCAGGGTCCCGACGGGCCAGCTGAACAGCCTGATCGCCGACGCCATGCTGATGAACAATCCGCCGTCGGACAAGGGCAAGCGGCTCAAGATCTACTACGCCGCCCAGGTGGGCGTGGCGCCGCCGCTGTTCTCCTTCTCGATCAACAGCAGGGAGCTGATGCACTTCTCCTATTCCCGCTATCTGGAGAACCGGATCCGGGACGCCTACGGGTTCGAAGGCACCTCTCTGAAATTCATCTTCCGTGAAAAAGGAGACCAGGAATAATGTCCGGGATCGCATCCGAAAACATTCTTTTTGTCATACTTCTGATCGCGTCTTACCTTTTGGGGAACATCTCCCCGTCCACGCTGCTGGCGCGGGCGAGGGGGCTCGACATCAAGAAGGAAGGGAGCGGCAACGCCGGCACCACCAACGCCCTCAGGGTGCTTGGGAAGAAGGCGGCGCTGATCACGCTGGTCGTAGACATCGGCAAGGGCTTCCTGCCGGTGTTCATCGCCCTGAGGCTCCTGCCGCCGGAAAAGGCGGCCTTCTGCGCCCTGGCGGTGTTCCTGGGCCACGTGTGGCCGGTGCTCCTGAAGTTCCAGGGCGGCAAGGGCGTCGCCACCGCCTTCGGCACGCTGCTGGCGGTGAACTGGAAGATGGCGCTCCTGTGCCTTGCGATCGTCGTCATCGTCGTGGCCCTGACCCGGATGGTCTCCGCAGGTTCGATCATGGCGGCCTTGGCCTTCCCGGTGCTGTCCCACTTCCTGGCGCCTCACGTGTTCCTGCCGGGACTGATCATGGCCGCGATCCTGATCTTCAAGCATCGCAGCAACATCGGCAGGATCCTGAGAGGGGAAGAGAACAAGCTGTCCTTCGGCAAGGGCACGAAGGAGTGAGAAAGGATATCATGAGCAAGATCACAGTCGTAGGATTCGGCAGCTGGGGCACTGCGCTGGCTGTTTTGCTTTCCGGGAACGGCCACGAGGTCACCGTGACGGCCCGCAATGCCGTGCAGCTCGCGGAGGCGGCCGCCGAGAAGGAGAACAAAAAATATCTGCCGGGGGTCCCGCTCCCGGAGGCGCTCCGGTTCGAAGCAGACCTGGAGAAGGCCCTCGAGGGGGCGGAGATGGTCCTCTTCGCCGTGCCGTCCCAGCACTTCAGGGCGAACCTCACGAGGGCGCTTCCGTATCTGCCTGAGGATGCGATCCTGGTCAACGTGGCCAAGGGCATCGAGCAGAAGACCCTGAAGCGGCAGTCTGAGATCGCGGCGGAGGTCGCGCCGACCTTCCGGTACGTGGCCCTCTCCGGCCCGTCCCACGCCGAGGAGGTGGGCCGGCACCTGCCGACCACCGTCTCCTCCTCATCGGAGGACAGGGAAGCCGCGGAGCTGGTCCAGCGGACCTTCATGAACGACCGGTTCCGGGTCTACACGAACACCGACCTGGTGGGCGTGGAGCTTGGAGGAGCGCTGAAGAACATCATGGCCCTGGGCGCAGGCATCTCCGACGGCCTGGGCTACGGCGACAACGCCAAGGCGGCTTTGATGACACGGGGCATCACGGAGATGACCCGTCTGGGCGTGGCCCTGGGGGCGGAGCCGGAGACCTTCGCGGGCCTTTCCGGCATCGGCGACCTCATCGTCACCTGCACCAGCATGCACTCCAGGAACCGCCGCTGCGGCATCCTGATCGGTCAGGGCGTGCCGCCGGAGGAGGCGGTCGGCCGGATCGGCATGGTGGTCGAGGGCATCACCACCTGCTACGCGGCCTGTGAGCTGGCGGAGAAGGCCGGCGTCGAGATGCCGATCACCCAGTGCATCCGCGCGTGCCTGGAGGGAGAGCTGACGCCGCTTGCGGCCATCGACCTCCTCATGACCCGCCGCCCGAAATACGAGAACTGATAAAGGAAACGACATGACCAACACTTTTCACATCACCACCTTCGGCTGCCAGATGAACGAACACGACTCGGAGATCATCGCCGGCCTCCTGGAGGAGCGGGGCTTCTCCCAGGTCGGGGAGCGGAAGAATGCCTCTGTCGAGATCATCAACACCTGCAGCGTCCGGGACAACGCGGACAAGCGGTTCTTCGGCACCCTCGGCCAGCTCAAGAAGCGCAAGGAGCAGGAGGACGACTTCATCGTCTGCGTCTGCGGGTGCATGATGCAGCAGCAGCACGTGGTGGACACCATCAAAGCGAAATACCCGTGGGTGGACATCGTCTTCGGCACCCACAACATCAAAGACATCCCGGCCCTTCTGGAGAAGGCCGCAGCGGAGAAGCGCAAGATCGTCGACGTCCTGCCGGATATGGAGGAGATCGCCGAGGACCTGCCGGCCAAGCGCCTCTACAAGCACAAGGCCCTGGTCAACATCATGTACGGCTGCAACAACTTCTGCACCTACTGCATCGTCCCTTACACCAGGGGACGGGAGAAGAGCAGGGATCCGGAGCACGTGCTGGAGGAGATCCGCTTCCTGGCCGAGGACGGCGTCAAGGAGGTCATGCTGCTGGGGCAGAACGTGAACTCCTATAAGGGCGGCGGGATCACCTTCGCGGACCTGCTCAGGCGGGTGAACGAGGTGCCGGGCATCGAGCGGATCCGCTTCATGACTTCCCACCCGAAGGACCTCTCCGACGACCTGATCAAGGTCTTCACCGAATGCGAGAAGGTCTGCAAAAACATCCACCTGCCGGTCCAGGCCGGCAGCAATGCGGTGCTCAAGCGGATGAACCGGGTCTATAACAGGGAGCGGTACCTGGAGCTGGTGAGAAAGCTCAGGGATGCCGTGCCGGAGATCACCATGTCCACCGACATCATCGTCGGCTTCCCGGGGGAGACCGAGGAGGATTTCCAGCAGACCCTGGACCTGGTGGAGGAGGTCCGCTACGATTCCGCCTTCACCTTCCTCTATTCGATCCGCAAGGGCACGCCGGCGGAGAAGTTCGCGGACCAGATCCCGGAGCCGGTGAAGCACGAGCGCTTTGACCGCCTGGTGGAGGCGGTGAACCGGATCTCCGAGGAGAAGAACGCCCTCTATCTGGGCCGGGTGGAGCCGGTGCTGGTGGAGGGACCGAGCAAAAACGACAGGCACATGCTGGCCGGCCGGACCGACGGGTTCAAGCTGGTCAACTTCGCCGGGGATCCGTCCCTGATCGGGCAGACCGTTCCGGTCCGGATCACCGAGACCAAGACCTTCAGCCTCCTGGGCGAGATCATCCGTTAAGGCTGACAGAGAGGAGCCACTTCATTGAGACAACGCAACGTGAATCCTTTGCTGATGTTCGTCATCCTCATGCTGATCCTGAACGTCGTCAGAGGCGGGAACTTCCTGACCTGGGACTGGCTGGAGACCCATCTGCTGATGCTGCCGGGCATCCTGATCGGCCTGTGCTTCCACGAGTTCGCCCACGCCTTCGTCTCCGACAGGCTGGGGGACCCGACGCCGCGGATGCAGGGCAGGGTCACCATCGACCCGAGGGCCCACGTGGACCCGGTGGGCTTCCTGGCGCTCCTTTTTGCCGGCTTCGGCTGGGGCCGCCCGGTCCAGATCGATCCGAGATACTATAAGCACCGGCGGCGGGACGAGGCCCTGGTCGCGGTGGCGGGCGTCACCATGAACCTGCTTCTGGCATTGCTGTTCACCATCCTGTTCAAGATCCTCGTGACGGTCGCACCGTCGTTCTTCTCGACCTCGGCGGGGCGGGTGGTCCTGGAGATGCTCCAGTACGCGATCCTGATCAACATCGTCCTCATGGTCTTCAACCTGATCCCGTGCCCGCCGCTGGACGGGTTCAACCTGGCGACCCAGATCTTCGGCCTCCAGAAGTACAACTGGTGGTACAAGGTCATGCAGTACGGGAACCTGGTGCTGATCGCGCTGATCCTCCTGGACGTGACGGATATGTTCCTGGGGCCGGCGGTGAGCTTCATCTACGGCCTGATGTCGAAGATCATCTTCCTATAGGAACAAAGCGATATAGAAAGATTGTTAGCACTCTCGAAAGATGAGTGCTAATTTTTTGTTGCTTTTTGGCGACACTGGGTATATCATGAAGTAGGAGCGGGCCCGAGGGGCCTGCCGATCCACAAAAGGGGGTGGAGAACATGAACATCGAAAAGTATACGCAGAATACACAGAGCGCCATCATGGAGGCGCAGAACATCGCTGTGGAGTGCGGCAACCAGACGCTGGAGCCGGAGCATATCCACCTGGCACTGCTCAGACAGAAGGACGGGCTGATCCCGAAGCTTCTCACCTATATGAACGTGGACTACAGAGCCCTGGAGCGGGACGTAGCGGACGAGGTGGACAAGCTGCCTAAGGTCGTAGGCGGCGGCCAGATGTACGCCGGCAGCAAACTGAACAAGCTGCTCAGCGATGCGGAGAAGAAGGCGGCGGAATTCAAGGACGAGTACGTCAGCGTGGAGCACATCTACCTCGCGCTCCTGGGAGAACGCATGGGAAGCTCCCACGCTTTGTTCCGCAAGTACGGCATCACCACCAACGGGTTCCTGGACGCACTCTCCAAGGTGAGGGGCAACCAGCGGGTCACCAGCCAGAACCCGGAGGACAACTACGACGTCCTGAACAAGTACGGCAGAGACCTGGTCGACATGGCCCGGCAGGGCAAGCTGGACCCGGTCATCGGCCGTGACGCGGAGATCCGCCACACCATCCAGATCCTCTCCAGGAGGACCAAGAACAACCCGGTGCTCATCGGTGAGCCGGGCGTTGGCAAGACCGCCGTCGTGGAGGGCCTGGCCCAGCGGATCCTGAAGGGAGACGTGCCGGAGGGCCTGAAGGACAAGACCATCTTCGCGCTGGATATGGGCGCTTTGATCGCCGGCGCCAAGTTCCGGGGCGAATTCGAGGAGCGGCTCAAGGCGGTGCTGAACGAGGTGGAGAAGTCCGAGGGACGGATCCTGCTCTTCATCGACGAGATCCACAACATCGTCGGCGCAGGCCGCACCGAGGGCTCCATGGACGCGGGGAACCTGCTGAAGCCGAAGCTTGCGAGGGGCGAGCTCCACTGCATCGGCGCCACGACCCTGGACGAATACCGCAAGTACATCGAGAAGGACGCCGCGCTGGAGCGGCGGTTCCAGAAGGTCCTGGTGGACCAGCCGACGGTCGAGGACACCATCTCGATCCTGAGAGGCCGCAAGGAGCGGTTTGAGATCCACCACGGCGTCAGGATCACGGACAACGCCCTGATCGCCTGCGCGACCCTGTCCGACCGTTATATCAGCGACCGGTTCCTGCCGGACAAGGCCATCGACCTGATGGATGAGGCAGCCTCCCGGATCCGGACTGAGATCGACTCCCTGCCGGCGGAGCTGGACGAGACCAGCCGCAAGATCATGCAGCTGGAGATCGAGAAGCAGGCCCTGGGCAAGGAGACCGACAAGGCCTCCCAGGCAAGGCTCGCCACCCTGGAGAAGGAGCTTTCCGAACTCAGGGAGAAGGACGCCTCCATGCGGGCCCAGTGGGAGAATGAGAAGAAAGTCATCGCCGGGTCCAAGGAGACCAAGCAGGAGATCGAGGCCGTCCGCCACCAGATGGAGGAGGCGGAGCGCCGCTACGATCTGGAGACCCTGGCCAAGCTGAAGTACGGCACGCTGCCGGAGCTCGAAAAGCGCCTGGAAGAGGAGAAGAAGCTCATGGAGAGCTCCAAGGAGGAGCGCCTCCTGAAGGAAGAGGTCGGCGAGGAGGAGATCGCGGAGGTGGTCTCCCAGTGGACCGGCATCCCGGTGGCCAAGCTGGTGGAGACGGAGCGTGAGAAACTGCTGCGCCTGCCGGAGATCCTGCACCGCAGGGTCATCGGCCAGGACGAGGGCGTGGAAGCGGTCTCGGAAGCGATCCTGAGGGCGAGGGCCGGGCTCAAGGACGAGCATCGTCCGATCGGCTCCTTCATCTTCTTAGGTCCTACCGGCGTCGGCAAGACGGAGCTCGCCAAGGCGCTGTCGGAGGCTTTGTTCGATACGGAGAAGAACATGATCCGGATCGATATGTCCGAGTACATGGAAAAGCACAGCGTTTCCCGTCTGGTGGGCGCGCCTCCGGGATACGTGGGCTACGACGAGGGCGGACAGCTGACGGAGGCGGTGCGCCGCAGGCCGTACAGCGTGATCCTCTTCGACGAGAGCGAAAAGGCCCATCCGGACGTGTTCAACATCCTGCTCCAGCTGCTGGACGACGGCAGGCTGACGGATAACCAGGGCAGGACCGTGGACTTCAAGAACACCATCGTCATCATGACCAGCAACATCGGTTCCGCCGACCTGATCGAGAACATCCGGGCAGACGGCACCATCGACGAGGCGGTCAAGGAGCGGGTGGAGAACCAGCTCAAGGGCTACTTCCGGCCGGAGTTCCTGAACCGGATCGACGACATCGTGGTCTTCAGCCCGCTGACCGAAGACCAGATCGCGAAGATCATCGACCTCTCCCTCAAGGGACTCGCCGCAAGGCTGAAGGATCGGGACATCGAGCTCATCCTGACGGACGAGGGCAGGGCCTTCATCGCGAAAGAGGCCTACGACCCGGCCTACGGCGCGCGGCCGGTCAACCGGTACATCCAGAAGCACGTGGAGACCGCGCTGGCGGCCCGCCTGATCAAAGGCGACATCGTCGACGGCGACAGGGTCTACATCACGGCGGATGGCAACGGCCTGGATTTCCAGGTGGAGCAGGTCGCCGAATAGCAGAAAATATAAAAGCCCGCCGGGGATCCGGCGGGCTCTTTCTGTGTCCTGATCAGTCTTCGAAAATAGAGATGACCAGGCTGCTCCTTTTGATCGTGTTCGTCATGTGGAGGCGCATGGTGCGGGAGGCGGCGGCCGCGTCCCGGTTCACGATGGCCTGGTAGATGCGGCGG
>CADCOV010000286.1 GCA_902803185.1 uncultured Eubacteriales bacterium | reverse complement strand
GTGGAGGTGCCCTACCGCACCGATGAGGCGGCGGTCGCCTACGTGGCGGAGCAGATGCGGGAGCTGGCGGTTTTGACCGAACGGCAGGCGGGGCGGAAGCTCTCCGGGGAGAAGCTCCGGGAGGCCGTCGGGCGCAGCATCAGGACCCAGGAATGGTTCCGCAAATACCTGGAGATCCGCAGCGCCGTGCACCTGCCGGAGGCCATGACACCGGAGCTTTTGAACGTGATCAACAGCCACCTCTACCTGGGCAGCGCCCACGGGGAGGCCTATGCGAAGATGCTCTTTGAGGACGCGATGAAGGCACCGGGGATCGGCAAAGCCCCGCGGATCCTCTGGATGCACATCCTGCCGAACGCCCAGGAGCCGCTGAAGGTGATCTTCCAGGGCGCGGACAACCACCGGGTGGAGATCGTCGGCTGCGACATCGCCTTCGACAACCTGGTCAAGATGGATCCGGACCGGCCTTACGAGGCCATGGCCCGGCGCATCGTGGAGAGCAACTACAACGGGTCCGGGGCCCGGCGCATCGAGCGTACCCTGGACTGGGCGAAGAAGCTCAAGGCGGACGGCGTCCTGATCTTCTGCCAGTGGGGCTGCAAGCAGACCCAGGGCCTGGCCTTCACGGCCAAGAAAGCCTTTGAGGAGGCGGGACTGCCGACTCTGGTGCTGGACGGCGACGCCTGTGACCGGACCAACGAGGCCTCCGGACAGGCGGCGACCAGGGCCTCCGCCTTCGTGGAGGAGCTCTGGTCCCTGAAGGAGGCGGCGCGATGACCACATATCTGTGCAAATACACGCCGGTGGAGCTCCTGCGGGCGCTGGGCTGCGCTTTGACGGAGCCGAACGAGGAGGTCCGGGATTTCTCAGATTCCGACGCCCTGATCCACAGCAGCATCTGCTCCCACGCCAAACAGCTCCTGACGGTGCTGATCGAGGAGGGCGCAAAGCCCTGCGAAGCGGGCTGTGAGAGCTGCGAAGGCAGCCGGCGGGAGCTCATCCTGACCAACTGCTGCGACAGCATCCGCCGGGTGGCGGACATCGCCGAGGCGGAGGCGTCCCTGGGGTTCGATTACCTCAGGATGCTGGAGCTGCCGCACCGGTCCGACGACCATTCCGTCCGGCTCTTCGCCGGGGAGCTCCTTGGGCTCATCCGGGACTACGAAGCCATGGGGCGGACCTTCGACAGGGAAGGGTTCCTGCGGTACTGGCAGGAGACCCAGGAGGACTGGATCCGGCACTTCGGAAGCGACGCCGCCTGCATCGCCGTGATGGGCGCCCGGGCCGGCGACCGGCTCCTGGCCACGCTGGAGAGCGCGCTGCCCTACGAGATCGCCGATCTGACCTGCGGCGGGATGCGCTGTCTGGACGCGGCGCCGGAGAACGGTTTAGAGATGTCCCTGGAGGAGCTGATGGAGGCCTACGCCAAGACCCTGCTCACCCAGATCCCGTGCATGCGGATGGAGCAGGTGGGGGCCCGGTTCAAGCAGATGGACAAGCCCGGCATGCGGGGCATCGCCTACCACACCGTCCGGTTCTGCGATTACTATTCCTTTGAGTACGCGAGACTCGTGCAGCTGACGGACCTGCCGGTCCTCAAGATCGAGTCCGATTATACCGTGCAGAGCGAAGGGCAGATGTCCACCCGGGTCACCGCCTTCGCGGAGAGTCTGCGCAAAGAAAGCGGGGAGCTTTTGGAAAAGAGAGAGGGGCCGAAGGAGGCCTGTTACATAGGGATCGACAGCGGTTCCACCACGACGAACGTGGTGGCCATCGACGGCGAAGGAAGGATCCTTGCCTCCCGCATCGTCCGCACCGGCGCCAGGGCAGGGGAGTCCGCCGCCCGGGCCGTGGAGGAGATCCGGCGGGAGATCGGCGAGGAGAAGGCCGCTGAGATCCGGGGCATCATGGCCACCGGCTACGGCAGGGAATTCATCGATCTGGCGGACGCCGCCAAGACGGAGATCACCTGCCACGCCCGGGGCGCCCACGCGATGGATCCCGCGGTCCGCACCATCATCGACATCGGCGGCCAGGACAGCAAAGTCATCTGCCTGGACGAGAACGGCAACGTGGTGAACTTTTTGATGAACGACAAATGCGCCGCCGGGACCGGCCGGTTCCTGGAGATGATGGCCAGGACCCTGGAGATGGAGCTTCCGGAGATGGCGAAGAGGGGCCTTAAGTGGGACCGGGATCTCACGATCTCCTCCGTGTGCACCGTGTTCGCGGAATCGGAGGTGGTGTCTTTGATCGCCCAGAGCACTCCGACGGACGACATCGTCCACGCTTTGTCGAAATCGGTGGCCTCCAAGACCTGTTCCATGGTGAAGAGGTCCCGGGGCGAGGGCCCATATATGATGACCGGCGGCGTCGCCAGGAACGGCGGCGTGGTCCGGGAGATCGAGACGCGCCTGGGGGAGAGGCTCCACATCACGGAGGCGCCTGACCTGATCGGCGCCTACGGCGCGGCGCTGTTCGCGAGAGATACGTTCTAGTTCATGCTTTTGTTGACAGGAGAGGGAAGAGCATATCCACCGAGGCGCAGGTGCAGAACAAGGTGGAGGGCTTCGTCAGCAACACCACCTACTACCAGGATCTGGCCGGCCTTCTGATCAGTGCCATGGGCTACCACCGGATGTTCGTGGTCATGGCCGCCTTCAACGTGGCGGCGATCCTGGTCTACTTCTTCTGGGCAAGCCGGCATCCGTCCTCCTTCTCCTACAGGCTGAAACACCAAAACGAACAGCACTGAAAAGCGCGCCCCGCGGGGCGCGCTTCGTTTGTCTGTATGGACGCTGTCAGCCCCGCTCGACGTCGATGGCGAAGAGCCCGCCGGCGCCGCCGGAGTAGACGAACAGGACGTTGTCCTCGGGACCGAATTTGCCCTCCTCAGCCATTTTGAGGAGGCCGGCAAAAGTCTTACCGGTGTAGACCGGATCGAGGAAGAGACCCTCGTTTTCAGCCATGACGGAGATGGCGCGGTTGCCCTCCGGGGAAGGGATCGCGTAGCCCGGGCCGCACATGTCGAGGTGGTAGACCTTGTCGTTGTCGACGGTGACGTCCGCCTCCAGAAGTTCCACCGCGCCCCGCATCAGGTCCGGGGTGATCTCCTCGAACGGATCGGTGTCGACCTTGACGCCGACCACGTGGGTATCCGGCAGGAAGAGGGCGGCGCCGAGGGCGATGCCGGCGTGGGTGCCGCCGCTGCCCTCCGCGCAGACGATGTGGTCAAAGTGCAGGTCCATGGCCTTCGCCTGGTCCGCGATCTCCTTGACGCACTCCACGTAGCCCAGGGCGCCCAGGGAGTTGGAGCCGCCGCAAGGGATCTTGTAGTACGGGCGGCCGAGCTCTTTGCCGACCCGGTCCATCTCATCGTAGATGTCGTCGTAGGAATCCGTGTCCATGAAGCGCACGTCCACGCCCATCAGGTACTCCAGGAGCTGGTTGCCCTTGCGCGCGGTGACGCCTCGTTCCTTCAGGATCAGGATCGGCTTGAGGCCCAGCTGCAGGCAGGCTGCCGCGGTCAGCATGGCGTGGTTGGACTGGGCGCCGCCGGTGGTGAAGACGACTTCGGCGCCCTTGGCCTTGGCGTCCGCCAGCAGGTAGCGGAGCTTGCGGACCTTGTTGCCGCCGAGGCCGATGCCCGTCAGATCGTCCCGTTTGATCCAGACGTTGGTGCCCAGCAGGCGGCTGATATTGTTCAGTCTGTGGATCGGCGTCGGGAAGATCCCCAGATCCACCTTCGGAAAATCGTTGAGAGATTTCATGTTCAGACCTCCTTTCTGTCTGTGATTCAAGCATACCCCCGGGGTCGTTCAAAGTCAAGGAAAGTGGTCCTGACATCAGCGGCAAAATGACAAAATTGACAGACGAATCCTGTTTACCGGCAGGGTGCGCTATGGTATGATAAAAGGACACGACAATGCTTTGATCAACGGAGGAAGTCGATATGGAAAGGATCGGTTTCAGCTATAATATGGATACCTGCGTATCCTGCGGCGCCTGCCAGATGGCCTGCAAAGGGGCCCACGGCCTGAAGACGGAGGAGTTTTTCCGCCGGTTCCAGATGACCGTGTACGGCCCGTATTCCGGCGCCTGCAACCACTGCGCCGAGGCGGCCTGCGTCGCCGTCTGCCCGACAGGGGCGATGTACAAGGCGGAAGACGGCACCACCCAGCATGACGACGGCAAGTGCATCGGCTGCGGCACCTGCATGTGGAACTGCCCGTACGGGGCGATCTCCTTCAGCAGGACCAGGGGCGTGACCCAG
>CADCOV010000285.1 GCA_902803185.1 uncultured Eubacteriales bacterium | reverse complement strand
GGGGCGGGCAGCACGGACATCTTCATCTACCCGGGCTACCGGTTCAAGCTGGTGGACGCTTTGATCACCAACTTCCATCTGCCGAAGTCCACGCTGGTCATGCTGGTCTCGGCCCTGTACGACAGAGAACACATCCTCGCCGCCTATCGGGAGGCGGTGGAGCAGAAGTATCGCTTCTTCAGCTATGGGGACGCGATGCTGATCAAATAGGAGGCATACTATGAAAGCATTGAGATCCGTGAAGTGGAGCATGCTCCTGATGGGGCTCATCACCGCGGCCGTCGGCGCCATCATCGTCTTCCACCCGAAGGCGACGGCGGAGACGGTCATCCGCATCGCCGGATGGATCCTGGTGGCGGCGGGGGGCCTTTCTCTCCTCGCATTCCTGGCCGACAAGAAGAAGGGCGTCCACTCCTACACCGACCTCCTGGTCGGCGCGGTGGTCACGGCCATCGGCCTGGCCCTGGGCCTGAGCCCGGCTACCTTCGTCAATTTCATCGGCTACATCTTCGGCGTGATCCTGGCGATCCACGGCCTCAACGACCTGGTGACCTCCGCCGGGACCCGCAAATACGACGACAAGCACTGGCTGAAGTCTTCGGGCTTCGGCATCCTGTGCCTCATCATGGCGGCGATCGTCTTCTTCGTCCCGTTCTCCACGATCTCGATCCTGATGATCTTCATCGGCATCTTCCTGATGATCGACGGCATCTCAGACGTGATCCTGGCCCTCCGGGTCGGCGTGGTGGCGGGCCGCTTCCTGAAGGAAGAGGAGCTGGCCGCCCAGCAGCAGGCAGCTCAGGACGTGGAATTCACCGTGATCCCGGAGCCGGAAGCTGCGCAGGAGCCTGAGACCGCGGCGGAGTCCGTGCCGCAGCAGGAGGACGCCCAGTGAAACACGCAGTCACCTACGAACTGATCAAAACCGACAGCAGGACCAAGGCCAGAAGAGGCGTCCTGCACACGCCCCACGGCGACATCCAGACCCCGGTCTTCATGCCGGTGGGCACCCAGGGGACGGTGAAGGGCCTGACCCCTGAGCAGGTGGCCGAGACCGGCGCCCAGATCCTGCTGGGGAACACCTATCATCTGTTCCTCCGGCCGGGCCACGACATCGTCCGGGAGGCGGGGGGCCTCCACAAGTTCATGAACTGGGACAAAGCGATCCTCACCGACAGCGGCGGCTTCCAGGTGTTCTCCCTGGGCAAGCTCCGCAAGATCACGGAGGAGGGCGTGACCTTCCGCTCCCACATCGACGGCTCCAAACAGGTGCTGACGCCGGAGAAGTCCATCGAGGTGCAGAACGCCCTGGGCTCCGACATCATGATGGCCTTCGACGAGTGCGCCCCGTATCCGGCGGACCACAGCTACGTCAAGGACTCCCTGGAGCGGACCACCAGATGGCTGAAGCGCTGCAAGGAAGCCCATCACGACATCGAGCGCCAGTCCCTGTTCGGCATCATGCAGGGCGGCGTCTATAAGGACCTCCGCCGGCAGAGCGCCGAGGAGATCGTGGAGCTGGACCTGCCGGGCTACGCGGTGGGCGGCCTCTCCGTGGGCGAGCCGAAGGAGCTGATGCTGGACGTCTTAGACGACTGTGTGGACCTTCTGCCTGCGGACAAAGCCCGCTACCTCATGGGCATCGGCACCGTGGACTACATCTTCGAGGCGGTGGAGCGGGGGATCGACATGTTCGACTGCGTCCAGCCGACCCGGATCGCCCGCCACGGCATGGTGACGACCCATCACGGCCGCCTCCACATCAAGAACGCCGCCTATGCCCGGGACTTCGGGCCGCTGGATCCGGACTGCGACTGCTACACCTGCCGCAACTACTCCAGGGCCTATCTCAGGCACCTGTTCCGCAGCGACGAGCTGCTGAGCGCGACCCTGCTGTCCTACCACAACATCTACTTCCTGCAGAAGATGACGGCGGAGATCCGCAAGGCGATCGAAGAGGACAGGTTCTTGGAATACAAGAAAGAGTTTTATGACAACTATGGCGAATTTTGAACCATGCATCCACAGGGAATTCTGTGGAGGATGCAAATATAACGGCGCCGCCTACGACGAAGTGTTGACGGTGAAGGAGAAGGAAGCCCTGGGACACCTGAAGCCCCGGAAGCTTTCTCCTGCCGTTTACGGCGGAATGGAGGGCTGTCCGGAAGGGCAGCGCTTCTGCTATCGGAACAAAATGGAATACACCTTCGGGGACTTCGTCAAGGACGGGGAGCTCTGCCTCGGCATGCACAAGCTGGGGAATTTCATGTCCGTCGTGACGGTGGACCACTGCCAGCTGGTGCACCCGGATTTCAACCGGATCCTTCGGTTCACCCTGGACTTCGCCGTGGAAAACGGCCTGAAGCACTATCATAAGAAGAGCCACAGCGGTCTCCTCCGCAACCTGGTGGTGCGCCGGGGCGTGAGGACCGGGGAGCTTTTGATCAACCTGGTGACGAGCTCGGAACCGGGGCTCGACGAGGCGGCCTGGCTCGCGGGGCTCATGGCTTTGCCCCTGGAGAACCGGATCGTCGGGGTCCTTCACACCATCAACGACGACCTGGCGGACGCCGTGATCTGTGACGAGCTCCGGATCCTCTACGGCAGGGACTACTACATGGAGGAGATCTGCGGCCTCAAGTTCAAGGTGAACGCCTTCTCCTTCTTCCAGACCAACATCGAGGCGGTGGAGCGGCTCTACACCCAGGCGACAGACCTTCTGGCAGCCCAGGGGACGGAAGGAAAGACCGTCTTCGACCTCTACTGCGGCACCGGCACCATCAGCCAGATCATCGCTTCCCGGGCCGGAAGGGTCGTGGG
>CADCOV010000284.1 GCA_902803185.1 uncultured Eubacteriales bacterium | reverse complement strand
GGCCTTGGTCCCCACCGTCAGGAGGACGTTGCCCTCCCGCTCAGCAAGATACTCCGCCGCCTCCCGGCAGGAGCCCACCCGGACCGCGCCTTCGGTCTCCGTCTGCGCCCGGCTCAGCCGGAGCAGAGGCAATCCCGCCTTCCCGCAGGCCAGAGCGATGTTCTTCGTGACCTCCACCGCGTAAGGGTGGGTGGCGTCGACGCAGAGGTCGTACTCCCCCGCCATCGCCTCGATCTCCTCGCTGGTCTTCCGGCCCACCAGGACGGAGAAGCCCTCCGCCGGGCCCAGTTCCTCCGCGCCCAAAGGCGTCGCGACGGAGACCGTGACCTCGACCGGCAGCGCCATCAGCGCCCGGCAAAGGTCTCTCCCCTCCGTGGTGCCCCCAAAGATCAAAACCTTCATCATTTCACTCCGTATTTCTCCCCGTATCCCCGCGGGGTCACCATCCGCCCATTGATCTCACGGGTCTTGGAATTGCCGATGAACACCGTCGTGAACATGTCCACCTGCTCCTCCCTGAGCTCCGCCAGGGTCAGGATCCTGCAGCACTCGCCCTCCCGGCCGATGTTGCGGACCCAGCCGCAGACGGTCTCCGGGGCCTTGCCCGCCTCCATCATGATGTCGCAGGCCTTCTGCAGGTAGTCGTGGCGCTTCTTCGAGGACGGGTTGTAGAGGGCCACGCCGAAGTCGCCCATGGCGGCGCAGCGCAGCCGCTTTTCGATCAAAGCCCAGTCCGTCATCAGGTCGGACAGGGAGATCACGCAGAAATCGTGGGTCAGCGGGGCGCCTAATACCGCACCGCCGGAGAGGGCGGCGGTGACGCCCGCCACCACGGAGATCTCCACCTCCGGGTCCTCCGCCAGCTCCAGGATCAGGCCGGCCATGCCGTAGACCCCGGCGTCGCCGGAGCAGACCATCGCCACGTTCTTGCCGGAGGAAGCCAGCTCCAGCGCTTTTTTGCAGCGCTCCACCTCCCCCATCATCGGGGTCGCGAACTTCTCCTTCTCCGGATACAGGTCCTCCACCAGTTTGATATAGGCGGTGTAGCCGCACAGCACGTCCGCCGCTTCCATGGCTTCTCTCGCCTGGGCCGTCATCAGCGCCGGAGCGCCCGGGCCCAGGCCCACCACGTACAGTTTGCTCATCTTACTCTTCCCTCCAATGCCAGTCTGGCGCGTAAGGCATGAGCGCCGCCGCCACGGTGACGCCGCCTCCCGCCGTCTTTTTCACGATCAGTCTGCCGCCGCTCCCCAGGACCGCGCTGCGTTCGCAGACGTTGTCCACGCCGGTGACGCTGCTGACGAAGGCGGACGGGGTGAAGTCCCCCGGCACCGCTTCGAGCTCCGCCGCGGTGAAGGTCTCAAAGGGAACGCCAAAGTCCGCCGCGCAGGCGATGAGTCCCTCCTCCTCCGCCTTGAGGTCGATGGAGCAGATCTTCGCCACCGCCTCAGGCCTAAGCCGGTTCTCCGCGAGGACCCTGCGGACCGCTTCCTCGATGGCCGAAGCCGGCGTGCCTTTGCGGCAGCCGATGCCCAGGACCAGGATCCGCGGCACCAGGTGCAGGGCGTCCTCCGCCTCCTGCCATACGGTCAAGGCCGCATCGCAGTCCTCCGGGCCGGAGAGCTCGATCCCCGCCGGCACCTCGCCCGCGATCTCCCAGCGGCTGAAGAACCGGACGGTCTTTCTTGCCAGCAGCGGGCCGCTGATGGTTTTGATCCGGGGGACCTCCGCCACGACGCAGTTCTGGCGCTTCGCCCACTCGTCCACCGCGAAGACGCCGTTCACATCCGTCGCCGTGGTGATGACCGGGATCGCGCCGATGAGGGCCGAGATCCTGCGGGCCAGGTCGTTGGCGCCGCCCAGATGGCCGGAGAGCACCGGGATGGCGAACCGTCCCGCCTCGTCCACGACCACCACCGCCGGGTCTTTGTCCTTGCTGCGGACGTAAGGGGCGATGGCCCGGACAGCGATCCCCGCCGCGCCGACGAAGACGATGGCGTCCGCCCGCTCAAAGGCGGCCTTCGTCCACTCCGCCAGGGACGGCGGCGGCGAGAGCCTCTCCGCGGTGCCGCCCAGAGCCTCGGCCAGGCGCAGCGCCAAAGCGTATCCTCTTTCGGTAAAGCTGATCACAGCCGTTTTCATTTCGTCGCCTTTCGGAATTCCGTGGTGAAGGTCGGGTCGTAGAGCTTGCTGCGCTCGTACTCCGAGCCCAGGAAGCCGCCCACCAGCACCAGGGTGGTCTTGCTGATGTTGTTGGCCTTGCCGGTCTCCGCCAGGGTCCCTAAGGTGCAGCGGTAGACCTTCTCCTCCGGCCAGGTGGCCTTGTAGACCAGGGCCGCCGGGGTGTCCTCGGTGAAGGCGCCCTTCAGCAGCTCCTCCTGCAGGCCCTCCAGCATACCGGCGGACAGGAATACCGCCATACTGGCGCCGTGGGCCGCGAAGGAAGCGATGCTCTCCCGCTCAGGCACCGGCGTCCGGCCCGCCATGCGGGTGATGACCACGCTCTGGCTCACGTTCGGCAGGGTGTACTCGCCCTGGACCGCCGCCGCCGCGCCGCAGAAGCTGGAGACGCCCGGGGTCACGTCGTAGGTGATGCCGAGCTTATCCAGCTCGTCCATCTGCTCCCGGATGGCGCCGTAGATGCTCGGGTCACCGGTGTGGAGCCGGACGGTCATGCCGCCCGCGCTTTCGGTCTCACGGATGACCTCGATGACCTCCTCCAGCGTCATATGGGCGCTGTTGTGGATGCTGCAGCCCTCTTTGCACATGGCGAGGAGCGCCGGGTTCACCAGGCTGCCCGCGTAGATCACCGTGTCCGCCGCCTTCAGGAGCTCCGCGCCCCTCAGGGTGATGAGGTCCGGGGCGCCCGGCCCCGCGCCGACAAAATGTACCATATTCATTCTCCTTTACTTCCTATCTTTCCAGTTCTCCAACAGTTCCCGGCCCTTTTCGGTCATGCCCAGGAGCCCGTAGACGTTGGAGAAGATGATCGCGCCGATCTCGAAGCTCTCCCCGGCCCGGCGGGTCAGGTGGTGATCCACCGCCCCGATCAGGCTCTCTACGACCTGATTCCGGATGCCCGCCCGGTCCAGGATCTCGATGGCCGCATCGGTGGTGGCCGCCCGGAAGATCTCCCGGCAGACCTCTGTGTCCGCCCCCGCGATCGCCGCGTGGGCGCAGATCAGCTCCGTCCGGCAGTCCGCCGTCCGGCTGTGGGTGTCCATGATGCCGCCGGCCAGCTTGAACAGCTTGCCGCTGTGGCCGATCAGGAGCACCTGCTTGAACCCCTGCACCGCCGCCTCGTCTAAGGCCGCGCCGATGAAGTTGGAACACTTCACCACCGGGACCCCCAGCTCGTGCCAGCCCTGGGCCTCCAGGAAATCCTCCCCGTAGTTGCCCGGCGTCAGGATCAGCCGGCCGTCTCCCTCCGCCGCCGCCTGGCGGATCTCCACCGCGTTGGTGTCGATCAAAGCCTGCCGGCTCATCGGTTCCACGATGCCGCTGGTCCCCAGGATGGAGAGCCCGCCCACGATGCCGATCTGGGGATTGAAGGTCTTCTTCGCCAGCTCCTCGCCCCTCGGCGCGAAGATGGTGATGGAGAGCCCTCCGCTGTAGCCCAGCTGCTCGCAGACCGCCTCCGCCGCCCGCCGGATCATGATCCGGGGTACGGAGTTGATGGCCGCGTTCCCCACCGGCTGGTCCAGGCCCGGCTTCGTCACCCGGCCCACGCCTTCGCCGCCGTCGATGACGATTCCCTCCGGGATCCTCTCGACCCTGGCGCAGACCGGCATGCCGTCGGTGACGTCGATGTCGTCCCCCGCGTCCTTCTTCACCGCGGCGACGGCGGCCTC
>CADCOV010000283.1 GCA_902803185.1 uncultured Eubacteriales bacterium | reverse complement strand
TGGGAAATAGCGCGCCGCTCTCCCCAACACAAAACCCGCCGGCAGAGCCGGCGGGCAGAGATAACAGACGCAAGAGGCAGGCGCCCCTCCCCCCTCAGTAGATCACCTTCCGGAAATAGTCAAAGGAGACTTCGTTGATCGCGTTGCGGTCGTCCTCGGAGAGTTCGTGCATCGGGGTGGCGAAGCCCTGGCTCACCATGGCGACCAGGTTGTTGTTGCGGTAGACGTAGTAGGTCTCACCCGGCATCTCCTCGGTGCGGTAGTTGCCGCTGAACTTGAAGCGATTGGAAAAAAGCGGCTGCAGCATGGTATCCCCTCCTTTGCTTTTCTCTATCATAACACATTCCGGGGCCCGGGTCATCCAAATTCTTCCACCCGGCCCGCGAGGCCCGCGATGGTTGCAAGGCATTCGTCTCACCCTCCCGCCCGCGAAAAAAGGCGCTGTTACAGCGCCTTTCTGATGTCATTGAATTCGTCCGGGATCCAGAGGCCGTCGATGCCTTCGACCGCCTGAGAAGCGGTGATCTCCCGGTCGTCGTGATCGATATCGATCAGGACGTAGCGGTCGTTGCCCAGGCACTGTTACCAGTAGCGCCGGGCCATGGTGAAGCCCCTGCCGCTGACGCCGCTGACGTTGACCATCGTCATGAATGCCTCCGGATCCACCTTCAGCACCGCATCCTTCACCCTGTGCACGCTCTCGTGGTTCACCACGCAGAGGATCACGTCCAGGTCATTTCCCAGATGCCCGGTCTCGCCGTGGGTCAGGGTGGTCCCCACGTCCAGATGGGTCTGCAGGACTTCGTTGATCTCCCGGTATTTCTTGCTGATGATCGTGAACTGCACGTCGCTGCTGCCGAAGAGGACGACTTTGTTCATCGTCACCGACAGCAGGAGGGCGATCAGGATGCCGTAGAGCACCTGCTCCGTGTCCGCGAATGGCAGCTGGATCAAAAGGATCGTGGCGTCCACCGCGTACATCAAAGGCGCCACCGGCCAGCCGAACTTGCGGTTCAGGATGATCGGCACCACGTCGCTGCCGCCGGAGGACGCGCCCGCCCGGACCAGGAGGCCGAGCCCCGCGCCCATCAGGATGGCCGCGAAGACCGCCGCCAGAAGCGGGTTCCCCGTCAGGTGCTGCAGCGCCTGGATCCGTCCCAGCAGGTTCAGGAACACCGGGAACAGGATCGAGCCTGCGACGATCGTGGACGCGAACCTCCTGCCCAGGGTCACGAGCCCCAGGAGCAGGAGCGCCAGGCTCAGCGCCCCGACGACGATGGAGATCTCCATCCCGAAATAGTGATGAAAGACTCTGCCGATGCCCGTTACTCCGCCTGCCACAAAACCATACGGCAGCACGAAGGCCGCCGTGCCAAAGGCATCACAGAAGAGTCCGACCAGGATGAACACGATGTTCCTGATCAACTTTTTCCGTGATTTGTTGTTCATAATACCTCTCAGTGTCTATATAACTAACTATTCCGTCCTTGCGGCCTCCGCCTTGAGCAGCGCCTCCACCTCCGCTCTCTTCGCGTGGAGGGTGCAGCCGCCGACGTGGTCGTCCAGCAGCAGCCCGCCGTCCCGGAGCGCCCGGAACAAAGGCGACTTCAGCGCCTCCCTGACGGAGGTGCTTTTGACGTTGATGTCGGAATACGGGGAGAACGGGCAAGGCTCCGCGCCGCCGTGGGAATTGATGTGGAAGAAGCCCCTGCCCGCGGCCACGCAGCCGCCGGAGCTCTTCTCGTCCCCCGGGAAGCTGACGAAGACCATCTCCGGCATCTCCTGCCTGAGGGCCTGGACCCTGTCCCACATGTACGCTCTCTCCGGTTCGCCCGGCGCCAGCTCCGTACTCTCGTCCGTCACCGGGACGAACTCCACGTAGATGACGGCCTTGCAGCCGTAGCCCGCCAGCTGGTCCAGGAACTCCCTGGAGTAGACTTCCTTCATGTTCTCCGTCGTGACCGTGATGGAGGCGCCGAAGATCATCCCTTTGTCATGGAGCTTCTTCATGCTGGCCATCACCATGTCGTAGACGCCCTCGCCCCTGCGCTCGTCCGTGACCTCGCCGATGCCCTCGATGCTGTAGATCGGCAGCAGGTTCCGGTTCTCATCAAAGAGCCCCAGATAGCTGTCGCCGAACAGGGTGCCGTTGGTGAAGACCGGGAACAGGATGTCGTGGTGCTTCGCCGCCTCCCGGATCACGTCCGGCCGCAGCATCGGTTCC
>CADCOV010000282.1 GCA_902803185.1 uncultured Eubacteriales bacterium | reverse complement strand
GCCTCCCAGCTGAAGTTGATCGGCTGGCCGTTCACGGCGGACGGCCCGATCTTCACCGCCTCCACCGCTCTCTGGAACCACTTCGGCAGCTCCTCCAGCGGCGCCTCGGCCTCCACGAAGGATGCCAGCGGCCGGTCGCCGCCCCTGAGCTTCTTGCGGATGCCCCTCTGCAGCAGCGGCTGCTTCTCCATGCCGTGGCCGATCGGGATGATGTCCCAGATCCGCTCGCTTTCGGCCTTCTCCACCAGGAGGGAGCTCTTGCTGTAGGTGCCCGCCACCCAGCAGGTGGAAAGCCCCAGCTGCTCCGCGAACAGCACCAGCTTATGGCCGAAGTAGCCCAGCTTCTCCGCCGCCTCCGGTGTCCCCGGCCCGATCACAGCCGCATAGGTGTAGACCGGCCCCGTGAACATGGCTTTGCTCATGGCCAGCTTCTTCTCGCCCGGGCCCGGGGTGAAGAGCTCGATCCGAAGCGCCGGATCCGCCGCCTTTGCCGCCGCATCCAGGGCCGCAGCGCATTCCTCCAGCGCCGTCCGCTCTTCGTCCGTCAGCGGCCGGTCCTCAAACGCCCTGCAGGAGATCCTCTTCTGAAGAGCCTCATATTCCGTCATCTTACATTCCATAGTCGTCCTCCTCTTCGGTCCTTCTGATCTCGATGATGTCATCCAGGTGCAGCACCCGCCCGCTCAGGGTGATCGTCCGGTCGATGCCGTCGATCCGTTCCAGCGTGCCGTTCACCGTGAGGTTCTCCCCCACAGACCTGCCATTCTCCGAATGGTATACGATAACACTTAGTTTGTCACCCGGCATGCACTCCCGGAGCACCGCGTCGATCTCTGCGGCGGTCTCCTCCGAGAGCTCCGCCCGGGAGATCAGCCCCATCTCGTACTCCTTCCGCTTCAAAGCGGCCGGGAGCCCGGTCAATGCCGCGAAGGGCATGAACTGCTTGGCCCGCTGGGCTGCCGGCATCTTGGCGTGCCTGGAGACCGGGCGCTGCTCGTCCCCCGGCCCCATCCTTCTATCATTCTCCACTCTTGTGCCCTCCGATCTGCCGCATGCGCTCTAAGGACGTGGCGCCGTCCTCCAGGTCCGCGGCTTTGAAGATCGTGGTCTTGCCGAACTTGGCCCGGATGTCCAGCATCGCCTGCTGCACCTTTCGGTCCGCCTCCAGCTCGGCCTCCGTCGGCGCCCGATAGCCCGTCACGCCGGCGCTTTCTCCCGTCGCGGCGCCGCTGTCCCCCGCCGGTTCCAGCATGCTGAAGAGCGTCATCTGCTCCTCCCCGTCGTCGTCGGTGAGATCGTTCATGTTCACGTAGAACCTGCGGATCGGAAGCGCCGGATCCACCACCCGGTCGTAGAGGGCCAGGACCTTCGGCACCACCGCCCCGATCACGTTGGTCGGGCGGTCCATTTTGACCGTGCCCCGGTCCATGACCGCCGTGCGGTAAAAGTCGTAGACCGACAGGGTCCCTGCTTTTCGGATCTCCTCCCGCCGGGCCTTCGCCAGCTCGTTGCTGTAGCCGATGACCACCGTCACCGAGCTCGCCGCCACCTTCTTCTGGACCATGTCCAGGCAGAGCTGCTCCGTCATCTCCCGGAGGATCTCCCGAGCCTCCACGCCGTTATAGTCCCGCATCAGCACCTGCCCCGAAGTCAGGGAGGTGTTCTTCGGCTTGTAGGCGTGGATGTCCGCAATGGTGGTGGTCTCGATGCCCCAGGCGTGGTCGATCATCAGCTCCGCGTCCACGCCGAAGACCCGGTAGAGCATCTCCTCGTCCGCGTGGGCGATCTGCCCCATGGTGTAGATCCCCATGGAGGCCAGCCGCCGGGCCGTGGCCGTGCCGATCCGCCAGAAATCCGTCAGCGGCCGGTGGTCCCAAAGCTTCTCCCGGTAGGTCTTCTCATCCAGCTCGCCGATGAAATCCGGTGCGTGCTTGGCGGTGATGTCCAGCGCGATCTTGGTGAGGTAGAGGTTCGTGCCGATGCCGCAGGTCGCCCTGACGCCCACCTTCTGCCGGACCTCCTCCATCAGCATGACCGCCATCTCCTTCGGCGTCTTGCCGTAGGTCCTGAGGTACGGCGTCACGTCCAGGAAGGCTTCGTCGATGGAATAGACGTGGATGTCTTCCGGCGCGATGTACTTGAGGTAGATGCCGTAGATCTGGGCCGCGTAGTCGATGTACTTCTGCATCCGCGGCGGCGCCATGATGTACGGGATGCTCTTCGGGATCTCAAAGACCCGGCAGCGGTTCTTCACCCCCAGGGCCTTCATCGACGGGGATACGGCCAGGCAGATCGTCTTCTCCGACCGGTCCGGGTCCGCCACCACCAGGTTCGTCGTCATCGGATCCAGGCCCCGCTCCACGCACTCCACCGAGGCGTAGAAGGACTTGAGATCGATGCAAAGATACCATCTGTCGCCCACGGGGGCCCTCCTTTCCGTCCGTTTCGATCAAAACCCGCAGCGCCCCGCCAGCCAGGCGATCCCCCTGGCGGTGCGCTTGTCGCTGTCCTTGAAATGGTTGCCCGGGTTCCACTCCAGCGCGCAGGAGACCCCCGCCTCCTGCAGCAGCCGGTACTGCTCGCGGATGGCGTCTCCCACCGTCCGCATCACCGGGTTCCTCGTCTTCTCTTCCTTGTCCCCCAGGCTCAGGTAGACCTGCTGTGCCCTGCAGCCCTTTGCCGCCGCGTGCTCCAGCCAGCCCGGATACCAGACCGACGGCGATACCGCCGCGCAGCCCGCAAAGGCACCGGACTCATGGACCGCCCACAGGGCGAAGAGCCCCGCCAGGGAGTAGCCGCAGGCGCAGAACCGGCGTCCCTCCGCCGGGAACCGCGTCTCCACCTCCGGGATCAGGACCTCCTCCAGGAACCTCAGGGTCTCCCCTGCACCGTCTCCGAAGGGCTCCTTCCCGAAGACCGGCGGCGCCGGCCACGGGGTGAGATCCCGGTTCCAATCCTTGACCGGCACTGCGGCCAGGCACCAGCCCGTCCCGCCGGCGAGGCCCGCGATCTCCTCCGCTTCGCTTTCCATCAAACCCGCATCGTGGTCGTCCACCATCTGGAGGAACCACAGCGGCGCAGCCGGGTCGCCGTACAGGGCGATCCGACCGCCTCCGATCTCAAAACTGATCATCGTTTCATTCCTTCAAAAACACGAGGGTGTCCGCCTCGGAACGCTCCTCCGAGAACCGGTATCCCAGCCGGTCAAAGCCCTTCAGCTCCTCCGGATCCTCGATCCCCTTCTCCGCCATGAACCGCACCATCTCGCCCCTGGCCATCTTGGCGTAGACGCCCTTCTGGATCACCCGGCCGCCCGAGAGCTCGCCGAACACGCAGGTGACGCACCGCACGCCCGGCGTCAGGTATCTGGTGATGCAGTCCGAGTATTCCTTGGAGGCCAGATCCACGATCAGGTCCTCACAGTCCCGGGTGACCTCTTCATACAAAGCGCTCCCCCAGTAGGCGTAGAGGTCCTTAACGCCGCCGACCCGGGCCTTCGACTGCATCTCCAGGCGGTAGGGCACCACGCCGTCCATCGGCTTCAGCACACCGTAAAACCCGGACAGGATCCGAAGGTGCTCCTGCACGTACTCGTACTGGCCGTCCTCGAACACCGCCGGCGCCATGTACTGGTAGGCGATCCCGTCATAGGCCAGCACCGCCGGCGTCTGCAGCGGCGCCCTGAGGTCCGCCTCCCGGATCCTGCGAGCGTTCTCCGACGCGATCTTGTCGCTGCAGGCCCAAAGCCTCTTCAGCTCACCGTCCGAGAGTCCCCGGAGCCAGGCCAGGATCTCCTCCGCCCGGTCCAGATAGACCGGCACCGTCAGCGGCGGCAGCGTGTCCGTATCCACCCGCATCTTCTTGGCCGGCGAGAGGATGATCTTCACTCCAACGCCTCCAGCATCTCCTGTGGGTTGGCTTTGGCCTTGACCTTGTCCTGGGCCCGGATGATCACGCCCTCCTCATCGATCAGGTAGGTGGTCCGCACGATCCCCATGTAGGTCTTGCCGTAGTTCTTCTTCTCCTTCCAGACGTCGTAGGCCTGGATCACCTCGAG
>CADCOV010000281.1 GCA_902803185.1 uncultured Eubacteriales bacterium | reverse complement strand
GCCATCGAAAAAGGCGAAGTGGATTTCGGCATTCTCAGCGGCACCAACGCCGTGATCGCGGAGAAGTCCGAGAGCCTGGTCATGAAGGAAATGATCGCCTTCACCGGCACCCAGCTGGTCTTCAACCTCAACAACGAGACCATGCAGGATAAGGCGCTCCGTCAGGCTGTCGGCTATGCGCTGAACTATGATGCCCTGCACAACGCCATCGCGGCGAACAAGATCTCCGTGAGAGATTCCACCCTCCGTTTTGCGGCGCCGGACTACGACATCCCGGACTCCATCCCGCAGTACACCTACGATCCGGAAAAGGCCAAGCAGATCCTGGCGGATGCGAACATCCAGACCCCGGTCAGCCTGGGCAGCCTGATCGGCGGCAGCACCAACGGCAGCGCCGAACTGGTGAAGCAGAACCTCCACGAGGTGGGCATCGAAGTCGAGATCCAGAACATGGACAACAACGCCATGGCCCAGGCGATGATGGGCAAGACCTTCGACATCGGCATCACCACGTCCTCCGGTTACCTCTCTGCCGGCGAGACCCTGCAGAGACTCTACGGGACCGGCGAACTGTACAACTTCTCCTGCTACAGCAATCCGGAACTCGACAAGCTGGCTGTGGAAGCACAGTCCACTTCCGATGAGGCGGAATACGAAGCGAAGGTCACCGAAGCACTGACCATCCTGGCGTAGGATACGCCGGTCATCGGCATGGGTATGGGCGCGAGCTACTGCGTCGGCAATAAAGACCTGTTCTTCGTGCCGTCCTGGAGTTCCCTCGACCTGATCCAGGCACACTGGAACTAAAACGACTGTCCGATCAATGGCGGCGCCGGCCCGTAAGGGTGGGCGCTGCCATTATCTTTTCGGAGGTGTACAGTGGGAAAATATACACTTAAAAGATTACTGATCATCATACCGCTGGTGCTGTGCGTCACGATCATCGTATTTTTGCTGATCAACGCCGTGCCGGGCGACCCGGGACGCATGATCCTTGGCATCGGCGCGACCCAGGAGCAGGTGGACGCGCTCAACGAAGCGCTGGGCTACAACCAGCCGCTGGCGAAGCGTCTTTTGGATTACCTCGGCGGTCTGACCCGGTTCGACCTGGGGACCTCCTATCAGAACGGGGAGCCCGTGCTGAAGATCATCCTGGGCAGCTTCCCTTACACGCTGAAGCTGGCGGTATTCACCACGCTTCTCTATTCCGTCCTCGGGATCACCCTGGGCGTGCTCTCCGCGGTCAAGCAGTACTCTGCCCTGGATAATATCGTCCGGGTCATCAGCATCGCGCTGTCAGCCTTCCCGGGGTTTTGGGTCTACATGTTCTCGATCCTCGTCTTTTCCCTGTATCTGGGCTGGCTGCCGACCTTCGGCGTCACCTCCTGGACGGGATACATCCTGCCGATCGCCGTGGGCGGGATCCTGAGCGCCTCCAGTCTGCAGCGGCTGACCCGCACCACCATGCTCGAATCGATCCGGGCGGACTACGTGCGGACTGCCCGGGCGAAGGGGCTCTCCGAGACCAGGGTGATCTGGCGGCACGCGTTCCTGAACGCGGTCCTGCCGATCATCAACCAGGTCGGCATCAACTTCGGTATGATGCTGGGCGGCACGGTGATCGCGGAATCGATCTTCACCATCCCTGGCCTGGGCACGATCATGATCAATTCGATCATGGGCAAAGACGTCCCGGTCGTGATGGGATGCACGATCTTCCTTTCGCTGATCTTCTGCGTCCTGGTCGTTTTGCTGGACGTGCTGGCGGCGGCGGTGGACCCGCGGGTCAAAGCCAAGCTGGCCGGAAAGGGGTGACGGAGATGGACAACAACAGATTCAAGAAAAGCAGCCGTTTCAAGGAGATCGTCCGCCTCTTCCTCAAGAACAAACCGGCGTTGGTCGGGCTGATCGGCATGCTCATCATCATCATCGTGGCGATCTTCGCGGACCTGATCGTGGACGAGGAGCTGTGCTACGCCTGCGTGAACGTGCCGTTCGAGGCGCCGAGCGCGGAGCACCCGTTCGGTACCGACAACCTGGGGAGAGACCTCTTTGCCCGCGTCGTCCACGGAGCCCGCTACTCCCTCGCCATGGGCTTCGGGGCCACCGCCCTCAGCTTGGCGGTGGGCGCTTTGATCGGCGCGGCCTGCGGCTTCTTCGGCGGCTGGTTCGACAACGTGGTCATGCGGATCTTCGACGTGATCGCCAGCATCCCGGGCATGCTCCTCATCATGACCCTGGTCATGGTCTTCGGCGTCAGCACCCAGAACCTGCTTCTGGCGCTGATGATCAGCGGCGTGCCGGGCTACGCCCGCTTCGTGCGGGCGACGGTGATCGGCCTTTCCGATACGGATTACGTGCAGTGCGCCCGGTCCTTCGGGGCGGGCAATCTCACGATCATCCTCCGCCACGTCCTGCCGAACGCGCTGGGCCCGATCATCATCACCTTTACCAACAGCATCAGCGGCATGATCCTTGCGGCGGCGGGATATTCCTTCCTCGGATTCGGCGTGCAGCCGCCGACGCCGGAATGGGGCGCGATCATCTCCTCCTCCCGGCAGTTCATGAGGATCGCACCGCACTACACGCTGATCCCGGGATTCGCCATCGTGATCACGGCGATGTGCATCAACCTTGCCGGAGACGGACTGAGAGACGCCCTCGATCCGAAACTGAAAGACTGAGGAAGAACCATGGACGCAACAAAGCAGACGGCAGTATCCGTCCGGGATCTGTACGTGGAATACAAATCGAACAACAAAGTGACCAGGGCGGTGAACGGCGTGTCCTTCACCATCGAAAAGGGAGAGACCCTGGGCCTGGTCGGCGAGACCGGTGCGGGAAAGACCACGACCGCACTGGCGATGATGCAGTTGCTCCCGGACCGGGTGAGCCGGATCGCCGGCGGCAGCATCGAGATCCTCGGCCGCGACGTCACCACGATGAAGGAAGGGGAGCGCAAGCTCCTGCGGGGTGAGATCATCTCCATGATCTTCCAGGATCCGATGACCGCCCTCAACCCGATCATGACGGTGGGCGACCAGATCCGGGAATCCCTCGTGGCCCACAACGGGGACGGGCGGACCAGGGAGGAGATCGACGCCAGGATCGACGAGATCCTGACGATGGTCGGCACCTCCCCGCAGCGCAAAGGGGATTATCCGCTCCAGTTCTCCGGCGGCATGAAGCAGCGCATCGTGATCGCGATCGCTCTGGCCTGCTCTCCGGAGGTGTTGATCGCGGACGAACCGACG
>CADCOV010000280.1 GCA_902803185.1 uncultured Eubacteriales bacterium | reverse complement strand
TGACACCGGCCACATCGCGGCGGTCACCGCGGACGAAGCGGGCGCCCTCGCCCAGTCCCTGCAGAAGGCGGGCAAGACCGAGGGCCTCACCGGCAACTACAAATACCAGGCCACCGAGACGGAGGAAGGGACCCGGTACCTCTTCCTGGACTGCACCAGGGACCTGAACTCCGCGAAGGGCTTCCTCAAGACCAGCCTGCTGGTGGCTTTGATCGGTTTCGCTGCCATCGCGGTGGTCGTGATCCTGATCTCCCCGCGGATGATCCGCCCGATCGCCGAGAGCTATGAGAAGCAGAAGGAGTTCATCTCCAACGCCGGCCACGAGATCAAAACGCCGCTGGCGGTGATCGGCTCCTGCACGGAGGTCATCGCGATGGAGAGCGGCCCGACCAAGTGGACCGAGGGCATCCGCAGCCAGGTGGACCGGCTGGGCACCCTCACCGCGGACCTGATCTCCCTGGCCCGCATGGACGAAGGCGGCCGGGAGCTCCACATGGAGCAGCTGAACTTCTCCTCCCTGGTGAACGAAGCGCTCTCGCCTTTCGTGCTGATGGCGGAGCAGAAGGGCCTCACCTTCACCACCTCCATCGAGCAGGGCGTCACCGTGAACGGCGACAAGAAGGCCCTGACCGAGCTCGTGAACATCCTGGCGGACAATGCGGTGAAGTACGCCGCCGGCCCGATCCGCTTCTCCCTGACCGGCAAGGGCTCCCATGCCCTCCTCACCAGCGAGAACGCGGCGGAGGGCTTCAAGGCCGGCCGCCAGAAGCAGCTCTTCGACCGCTTCTACCGGGGCGACGCCTCCCGGGGCGGCGAGGTCAAAGGCTACGGCATCGGCCTCTCCATGGCCCAGTCCATCGTCCTGAGCCACGGGGGCACCATCGACGCCGAGAGCAAAGACGGAAAAAGCCTGACCATCACGGCCAGGCTGTGAGAACGATATGTGCGGGACCGCTCTCCGGAGCGGTCCTTTTTCGTCATCTGACGCGGAAGAAGACGCCCAGATCCTCCGCGATCCTGCGGCAGGCCTCTTCATCCTCTGCGGGGATCACCCCCACGACGGACATCCTGACATCCGGGACATGGGCCCGGATGTTTTTCGTGAAGGTGAGCAGCGCCGGAAAGGCCGCCTCCCCGTAGACCGGGTGGCAAAGCGCCGCGTACTTCTCTGCCGTACACTGGTTCAGGCTGACGGAGACGCTGTCGACGACACCTTCAAAATCCGCCGCGGTGTCGCGGCCGTGGATCAGATCCGAAAGGCCGTTGGTGTTGACCCGCACCCTGAGAGGCGTGTTGGCTTTGATCCAGCGGGCGATGGCGAGCATCTCATCGAGCCGCTCCGTCGGTTCCCCGTAGCCGCAGAAGACCGCCTCGCTGTAGGGCGAAAGGTCCTCCGCCTGCAGAAGGGCGATGACTTCTTCTACCGTCGGCTCCCGGTCCAGCCACAGGCTGTCGGTGCCGCCCAGATGATCGGTGAAGTTCCGGATGCAGAACTCGCAGCGGCAGGGGCACCGGTTCGTGATGTTGAGGTAGAGCCCGTCCGCAAAGTCGTAGAGGACGCCGTTCATCTCTTCGGCTCCTTCCGGATGCACTCCATATACGTGAGGGGCACGGCGGCCGCGCAGGTCCTGCCCCGCTTCACCCGCCAGCCGTGCTCGTGGAGGAAGTCCATGAGCGCCTTCCTCTCCTGCTGGTGCTCCAGCCTGACGCCGTTCACCATCGTCAGCATCTGCTGCCGGAGGCCCGGCCTCTTCTTCTCAAAGAGCAGCGCGATCAGGATGCCGTTCCTCTTCAGCACTCGGTCGATCTCCGCCATAGCAGCATCCCCCTCCGCCAGGGTGTGGGGACTGTCCACGATCACCACGTCAAAGTAATTGTCCACGTAAGGGAGCTTCTCCAGCATGTTGCCCTTCGCATAGTAGCGGTCGGCGGCGTCTTCCGTGTTCCGCGCGATCAGGCTCCCCTTCGGCGCCAGCTCCAGCACGTCCTTCCTGTCGATGGCCTCCCGGATCTCCTGATACAGCTTCTCCCTGGCCCTCTGCTCTCCGCCGGTGAGCCGCTCTTTGATGGCGGTGAACCACTGATTCTTGTTGTTGCCCATCTCTTTCTCCTCTCAGAACAGGATCTCCTCCGGCTTCAGCTTGTCTTCCTCCGTGATCTTGCGGATCACCCGGCAGGGCACACCGCCCGCGACGACGCCCGCCGGCACGTCCTTCGTCACCACGGCCCCGGCCCCGATGACCGCGCCCTCTCCGATGGTGACGCCTCCCAGCACCGTGACCCGGGCGCCCAGCCAGGCGCCTTTTTTGATCACGATGGGCTTCGCCACGTTGATGCCGGAGAGCCGCTGCTCCATGTCCACCGGATGGCTGGCGCAGGACAAAACCGCCCCCGGCGCGATGAACACGCCGTCCTCCAGGATCACCGGCGCGGTGTCCAGGATCACGCTGTTATAGTTGATGAGGCACAGGTCTCCCATGTGTATGTTGCTGCCGAAGTCGCAGTAGAAGCTCGGCAGGATCGTGCTGTGCTCCCCGATGCT
>CADCOV010000279.1 GCA_902803185.1 uncultured Eubacteriales bacterium | reverse complement strand
CCGGCATCCGCCGCCACCTTCTCGAAGGATTCGCCGCCCCGGCAGGTCACGACCCGGCCGTCAAAGCCCAGGACGCTGCCCGGCTTCAGGACGGAGGCGAGGTATTCCGCCGTGGTCGGGACCCCCGGCTCGCCTTCCTTCATCAAAGCGATGCCGCTGCCCTCGAGTTGCATGCCCGCCTGCAGGAAGTACCGGCTGTCGGTCCAGAGCCTGGCTTCGTCCGCGGTCACGATGAGGGTGCCGGCGGAACCGGTGAAGCCGGAGAGGAACCGGCGGGTCTTGAAATAGTCGTGGATGTACTCCGAGCCGTGGAAGTCGTTGGTCGGGACGTAATAGACGTCGATGCCGCGGACGGCCATGAGCTGGCGGAGCGATGCGAGTTCTTTTCTCATGAGATAGCCTCCTGTTTGAAGACGATCCGGATGGACTTCAGCACGTAGTGGGCGAGGAAGCCGATCAGGATGCCGCTGATGATCCCGGAAAACATGAGGACCGGGAGATACGAGAAGATCCGAAGATCCGAAATGACGAAGGATGCGACCAGGAGCTGGCCGATGTTGTGGGCGACGCCGCCCGCCATGCTGATGCCCACGATGCTGAAGAGGCGGGTCCTGGAGAGCAGCCACATGACGAGGAGGCTCAGGATACCTCCCGCCAGGGAGTACAGGGCGCCGAACAGGCCGGTGAACAGCAGGCCGTTCACCAGGATGCGGATCATGTTGACGGCGAAGGCGTACCGGAAGTCCAGGGTGAAGAGGGCCACCAGCACCACCAGGTTGGCGATGCCCAGCTTGACCCCCGGGATCCCCACGGAGACCGGCACGATGGCTTCTACATAGGAGAAGATCAAAGCCAGCGCCGTCAGAAGGGCGGTATAGGCCACCTTCCGGCCCGGGCTCAGCCGGATCCGGCGGCCGGCGGTAGGGACGCTGCGCTTATCCTGAGATGACATCCGTCTCCGCCTCCTCTCCCTCGATGGTCACGATGACCCGGTTCGGCAGGCAGACGATGCTCTGGTTCCCCCTGCTGATGGCGCCCTGGTGGACGCACACCTGGTTCTTGCAGGTGGACTCGCTCATTTGCACTGCGCCGTCTTTTATGGTAATCTTATTGATGTGTCCGTTCTGTTCTACGGTGATCTCCCTGTCCTCGGAGAGGGCGTAGGTGCCGTAGACCTCACCATCGACCTTGACCACGACCGTATCGCCGCCGGCGCCCCGCAGGGCGAAGACGGACGCGGCCGCGCCCAGAAGGACGAGGACGGCGAAGAGTACGATATCTGCTTTTCGGATGATCTCTTTCATGCGGACTCCGGGAGATGTTTATGACGAGTAAGAAACTGCTGACCGCGGCGCTGGCCGCTTTGGTCGCCCTGATGATTATACCACAGACCGGCTGTTCCATAAAGCCGGAACCCGTTTCCAAGGAGGGGTTCTGCCTGGACACCTTCTGCACCCTCACCGTCTATCAGATGGAGGACATGTCGGAGGAGCGGGCGCTGGCCGTGATCGACGGCGCCTACGAGCTCTGCGGGGAGTACGAGGCCCTGCTCAGCAAGACGATCGAAGGCTCCGACATCTGGAACGTGAACCACGCCGCCGGCGCGCCGGTGGAATGCGACCCTGCCACCATCGACGTGATCGAACGGGGCATCGCCTACGGGGACCTCTCCGGCGGGAAGTTCGACATCACCATCGGCAAGGTCACGGACCTGTGGGATTTCCACGCCATCGAGCCGAAGGTGCCGGACCGGGCGGCGGTGGAAGAGGCCCTCACCCACGTGGACTATAAGCAGGTCCAGGTGGAGGGGAACACCGTCACGATGGCGGACCCGGAAGGGGAGATCGACCTGGGCGGCATCGCCAAGGGCTGGATCGCCGACAGGCTGGCCGAATACATGGCTGAGCAAGGAGTCACCGGCGCGGTGATCGACCTGGGAGGGAACCTTTCCATCGTCGGGGAGAAGGCGGAGGGCCAGCCGATCGTGGCCGGCATCCGCAAGCCTTACACCCAGACCGGGGAGATCGTGGGATCGATCCCGGTCTCCGACGCCAGCCTGGTGACCTCCGGCGTCTACGAGCGGTATTTCGAGGAGGACGGCGTCCGCTACCATCACATCCTGGACCCGGCCACGGGCTTCCCGGTGGAGAACGGCCTGGTGTCCGTCACCATCGTGGGCGGCGGGGACGACGGCGCGGACTGCGACGCCCTGGCCACCATCTGCCTCCTGCTGGGACAGGAGGAGGGGCTCAAACTCATCGAGTCCATGGAGGGCTTCGAGGCCCTGTTCATCGACAAGGCCGGGACCCTGACCCCGACATCCGGGCTCACCGGTTTCAAAGCCGCCTAGCGCCAGGCCTCCGCCAGCGCTTCGACGGAAGCATCCAACTGATCGAGAGGGATCTGACTGTAATAGAAGATCAGATGCCTCTTTTTTGTGTCCCGAACGGAGGAGGTCTCCCGCATCGGCGCGGCGTGGATCCCCAGCCGGGCGGCGGCCGCGGCCAGCTCTTCCGCGGTGCGGTGGCTGGCGACCCGGAGGATGATGTTGAGGCCGGACTTCGTGTCCATCGGCTCGATGAATCCGGCACCGTACCGGGCCAGGGCGGCGGTGGCCACGTGGAGCTTCTGGGCGTAGAGGCTGCGGAGCCGGCGGATGTTGGTGTAGTAGTAACCGTCCTCCATGAAGAGGGCCAGGGTCAGCTGCTCCGTCTTGGAGCAGGTCTGGGTGTAGTCGCTTTTGATGGCGGCGAAGTGCTCCGCCATCGCCGGCGGCAGGACCATGTAGCTGATCCGGATCGCCGGGAAGAGGGTGGAGGAGAAGGAGCCCAGGTAGACCACCCGGCCGTCCCGGTCCAGCCCCTGCAGCGCCGGGATCGGCTTGCCGAAGTAGCGCAGCTCGCTGTCGTAGTCGTCCTCGAGGATGATGGAATCGTTCTCCCGGGCCCACTCCAGCAGGCGGTAGCGGTTCGCCACCGGCATGACGGAACCGGTCGGGAACTGGTTCGCCGGGCTGACGTAGACCGCGGAGCTGATGTTCACCGGCAGCTTGTCGACGCGGATGCCCTCCCCGGTGACCGGGATCAGGCCGATGCCGAAGCCGTTGTCCCGGAAGATCTGCTGGATCGGCAGGTACCCCGGGTCCTCGGTGCAGACGTGGTCGATGCCCATCCGGCGGAGGATCCGGCAAAGGTGGGCGGTCAGCTGCTGGGTGCCGGCGCCGATGACGATCTGGTCCGGGCGGGCGGAGACGCCCCGGGACTGGTAGACGTACTTGGAGATCTCGAACCGCAGCGGCGCTTCCCCCTGCACGTCGCTCTCGAAGAGGAGCAGGTTCGCGTACTCGTTGAAGACCCGGGAGGTGCACTTCTTCCACTTCTGGAAGTCGAAGGCGGAGAGATCGTAAAGGTAAGGTGTGGTCTCGAAGGTGTAGGAGTCGAAGTCGAAGGCCGCTTCGTTGCCGCTCCCGCTGCCGGCGATGGCGCCGGGGATCTCCGCCACGTAGTAGCCGGACTGGGGCCGGCTCACCAGATAGCCTTCGGTCAAAAGCTGGCTGTAGGCCTGCTCGGCGGTGGTGACGGAGACGCCGGTCTCCGCCGCGAGGCTGCGAAGGGACGGGAGCTTCTCCCCGGCGGAAAGACCCCCCGTCAGGATCTCACTGCGGATGTGCCGGTACAGCTGTATGTACAAAGGGGCGTCGGAACTGTTCTTTTTTGTGACAACAAAGGGCTTCATAGCGGCTCCTTTCGAAAACTGTATATGAAAAAAGAATTGTTTTTGACTATTTTAATGACTACACTACTGTGATAATATAATGGCACAGAAAAAAAGTCAACCGAGGTGAGAATGATGACGGATCAGAAAACGAACAGAATAGTGATGACAGGGCTGATGACATGCCTGATCCTCGTGGCCACGATGGTGGTCAGGATCCCGGTGCCGTTCACGCAAGGGTACGTGCATCTGGGCGACACCATGATTTTCCTCGGCGTGCTGCTTCTGGGCAAGAAGAACGGCACCATCGCCGCGGGCGTGGGCTCCGCACTGGCGGACCTGCTGGGCGGCTACGCCTACTACGTGCCGTGGACCCTGGTGGTGAAGGCTTTGATGGCCTTCGTCGTCGGCGCGGCCCTGGAGCACCAGGAGAAGAAGGGCAGGCTGGAGGACAGGGGGTTCAGGGCCACGGGCCTGGAGCTTCTGGCGATGTTCTTCGGCGGCGTGGAGATGACGGTGGGCTACTACATCTCCGCCAGCCTGATGCACGGCAACTGGATCACCCCGCTGGGCTCGGTCCCGGGCAACATCGGCCAGTTCATCGTGGGCATGATCCTGGCGGCCATCCTGGCCAGGGCGATCTACAAGACACCGGCAAAGAAATATTTCGTGTTGAAATAAGGAACCATACATCGAATGGATATCATCAAGATCGAGCATTTGGTCTTTGAGTATCCGGCAGGGGACGGCGGCACGGCGGAGCCTGTGATCCGGGACATCAGCCTCGAGATCGAACAGGGCAGCTTCACCGCCATCATCGGACAGAACGGCTCCGGGAAGTCCACCCTCGCCAAGAACCTGAACGGACTGCTGCTGCCTACGGGCGGCACTGTCTATATCAGGGGCTGGGATACGAAGGACGAGAATCACATATGGGACGTGCGGCAGACAGCGGGCATGGTGTTCCAGAATCCGGACAACCAGCTCGTGTCTTCTATTGTAGAGGATGACGTGGCCTTCGGCCCGGAGAACCTGGGCGTGGATCCTGCGGAGATCCGCAGACGGGTGGACGAAGCCCTGGCTGAGGTCCGGATGGGCGAGTACAAGCAGAAGGCGCCGAGCAACCTCTCCGGCGGCCAGAAGCAGCGGATCGCCATCGCCGGCGTCGTGGCCATGCGGCCGGCCTGCATCATCTTCGACGAACCGACCGCCATGCTGGATCCGCGGGGCCGCAAGGACATCATGGAGATCATCCACCGCCTCCACGAGGAGGGGATCACCATCGTTTTGATCACCCACTTCATGGACGAGGCCGTCCAGGCCGACCGGGTGGTCATCATGAACAAAGGCACGATCCTGCTGGACGGCGCCCCGGAGGAGGTCTTCTCCCACTACGACCTGATCCGGTCCGCGAGCCTGGAGGTCCCGATGGCCGTCGAGATCGCCGAGACCCTGAGGCAGAAGGGCATCGATGTCCCGCGGGACGTGGTGACCGCAGAAAGGCTGAAAGAATTCGTATGTCGATACAGGTAAGAGAACTGACACATATATACAGCCCCGGGATGCCGGACGAGCAGAAGGCGCTGGACTGTGTGAGCTTTGACGTCGCCGACGGCGAGATCGTCGGGATCATCGGCCACACCGGCTCCGGAAAATCTACCCTGCTGCAGCATCTGAACGGGATCCTGAAGCCGACCTCCGGCACCATCCGGATCGGCGACACGGAGATCACCGCGCCGGGCACCGTGATGCGGGACGTCCGCCGCCGGGTGGGCCTGGTGTTCCAGTACCCGGAATACCAGCTCTTCGAGGAGACCGTGGCCCTGGACGTGGCCTTCGGCCCGAAGAACCTGGGGCTCCCGCAGGAGGAGATCGACCGCCGGGTCCGGGGGGCCATCGAGCTGGTGGGCCTCTCCTACGACGAGGTGGCGCAGCGCTCCCCGTTCGAGCTCTCCGGCGGCCAGAAGCGCCGGGTGGCCATCGCCGGCGTCGTCGCCATGCACCCGGAGGTGCTGATCCTGGATGAGCCGACGGCCGGCCTGGATCCGGGCGCCCACAAAGACATCCTGAACATGATCCGGGCGATCCACGCCAAAGCCCAAAACAACATCCTCTTCGTCTCCCACAACATGGGGGACGTGGCCTCCCTGGCCCACAGGGTCCTGGTCATGGATCAGGGGAAGCTCCTGATGGAGGGGACCCCGCAGGAGGTCTACTCCCAGAGGGACCGGCTCGCCGCGGTGGGCCTGGACGTGCCTCCTGTGACGGAGCTCATGCACGGGATCCGGGACGCTGGCGTCCCGGTGCGGACGGACATCCTCTCCGTCCCTGAGGCGGCGGAGGAGCTGTACCGCTATCTGGCGGGGAAGGCCGCCGGCGAGGGAGGTGCCCCATGCTGAGAGACATCACCCTCGGACAATACTATAACTGCGACTCCCCGATCCACCGGCTGGATTCGCGGGTCAAGATCATCGGCACCATCCTGTTCATCGTCGAGCTCTTCCTGGTGAAGCACTTCATCGGGTTCGCGGTCTGCGCCGCGGTGCTGGCGGTTTTGATCGGCATGTCCAAGGTGCCCCTGTCCTACATCGTGCGGGGCCTCAGGCCGATCGTCCTGATCCTGCTCTTCACCTGCGTGCTGAACCTGTTCATGACCCGGGGCACGATCATCTTCCAGCTGGGCTTCCTCAAGGTCACGAAGGAGGGCATCTACACCGCCTGCTTCATGGCAATCCGGCTGATCCTTTTGATCATCAGCTCCTCGCTGATGACCTACACCACCAAGCCGATCGCGTTGACCGACGGCCTGGAGAAGCTGATGTCGCCGCTCTCCAAGATCGGCCTGCCGTCCCACGAGATCGCGATGATGATGTCCATCGCCCTCCGGTTCATCCCGGTGTTGCTGGAGGAGACCGATAAGATCATGAAGGCCCAGCAGGCCAGAGGCGCGGACTTCGAGTCCGGCGGCATCCTGCAGAGGGCCAAGGCGCTGGTGCCGATCCTGGTACCGCTGTTCGTCGGCGCCCTCCGGATCGCCCAGGATCTGGCCATGGCCATGGAGGCCAGGTGCTACCGGGGCGGCAAGGGGCGCACCCGCATGAACGAGATCCGCTTCCGCAGGAATGACTATATCGCTTTCGTCCTCATGCTTCTGTTCCTGGCAGCGATCATCCTGATGAGGATCTTCCTATGAGACAGAGAAAAATCAAGAATATCGACGAGAAGCTCGAAGCCTACGGGCCGCTGCTCGCCGAGGCCGCGGAGGAGAACCGGGGCCGCTGGCGGGAGGTCTTCGGGGCGGAGGGCGGCAGGCTCTACATGGAGATCGGCTGCGGCAAGGGCCAGTTCATCACCCGCTGCGCTGCCCGGGATCCGGAGGGCTGCTACGTGGCCGTCGAAGGCCTGAAGAGCGCCATCATCCGGGGCCTGGAGAAGGCGGAGAAGGCGGAGCTCGCCAACGTCCGGTTCATCGCGGACTACGTGGACGACCTGTCGACCTTCGTCGCCGACGGCGAGCTGGACGGCGTCTTCCTGAACTTCAGCGATCCCTGGCCGAAGGCCCGCCACGCCAAGCGCCGGCTGACGGCGGGGAAGCGGCTCCTGGACTACGCGGCGGCGATCCGCTCCGGCGGCTTCCTCCGGTTCAAAACCGACAACGACGGCCTCTTCGAGTACACCCT
>CADCOV010000278.1 GCA_902803185.1 uncultured Eubacteriales bacterium | reverse complement strand
CTTCATGCTGACGGTCGCCGACCTCTACAAGTCCAAGGGCCAGATCCCCTGCACGGCCTGCAAGTACTGCATGCCCTGCCCGCGGGGCGTGGACATCCCCGGCAACTTCAAGATCTTCAACACGGCCAGCGACGTCCTCCTGCTCGACGCGGCCGGGGACAAGAAGAGCGTCGCCTCCAAGCAGCGCGCCTTCCTGAAGCTCTACCGGGCCCAGGACAAGGGCGCCCGCGCCGACGCCTGCATCTCCTGCAACGCCTGCCTGCCGAAGTGCCCGCAGCACATCAGCATTCCTCAGCACATGCACCGTATCAGCGAGATTGTCGCAAAGCTGTAGGTGCATTTTGAACATTCAGAATACAATTTGTACACCGTTAAACCTTCGGTTTGGTTTTGTTTGCCTACATTTGTAGGACACGAAACCAAACCATTTTTTATCTGATATGAAGAGATTTTTCCTGATTGCCGCCACCGGACTGCTGACCCTGTCCGCCCTGGCACAACCCCAACTCCGCAAGGACAACATCTATGAGGTCCTGAAGGCCATGACCCTGGAAGAGAAAGCCACCCTGCTGGTCGGCGGCGCCCGCGCCGCGACGGTGAACGGCGTGACCTCCGGTGTCGCCCACCAGGTGCCCGGCGCCGCCGGCAACACCCGTCCGATCGAGCGCCTCGGCATCCCGGGCACCGTCCTCGCCGACGGCCCTGCCGGCCTGCGCATCCAGCCCACCCGCCAGGGGACGAACGACACGTTCTACTGCACCGGCTTCCCGGTGGGCACGCTCCTCGCGAGCTCCTGGGACCTCGACCTGGTCCGCAAGGTGACCACCGCCATGGGCAACGAAGTCCACGAATATGGCGTGGACGTGCTGCTCGCACCGGGCATGAACATCCACCGCAACCCGCTGAACGGCCGCAACTTCGAGTATTTCTCGGAGGATCCCGTGCTCTCCGGCTGGATGGCCGCCGCGTATGTGCAGGGCATCCAGAGCAACGACGTGGGCGTGTCCGTCAAGCACTACGCCCTCAACAACCAGGAGACCAACCGCCACGCGAACAATTCCGTCGCCGGGGAGCGTGCGATCCGCGAGATTTACCTGGAGCCCTTCCGCATCTCGGTCGCAAAGGGCCGCGCCATGAGCTTTATGACCTCCTACAACCTGGTCAACGGCGTCCCGACGGCAGACGACTTCGACCTCTGCACCAATCTGGCACGGGGCGAATGGGGCTTCGACGGCCTCATCATGACGGACTGGAACGGCGGCAGCAGCACCCCCTCCAAATCCATGCACGCAGGCAACGACCTCATCACCCCGGGCGGTTTTGAAAAGAGCATCGAGATTCTGACCCACATGAAGAAGGTCGAGCCGGAATTCGAGCCGAACGGGCAGGTGAAAAAATACCGCATCGGCATTCCCTTCGCCGAGGTCTATCTCATGCTCTGGCACGATTACGTTCCGTCCGAGACCGGGGAACACCGGATCCGCGTCCCTCTGGGTGAGGGCTTTACAGCCGCGGAGAAGGACGGGCTGATCCTCGTCAACGGCGAGAAGATCTATTACGAAGCCACGCCCATTTTCGAGGCCTTCCGCCTCCGGGATCGCTTCCCGCCGATGAAGAGCCCGGTCGACACAAAGATCGCGTATCTCGAGGACGGCGGACACACGATCGTCTACAAGGTCGAGGACCACCATCGGCAGACCATCTGCCGGGGCGACGTCCAGCGCTGTGCCGTCAATATCCTCCGGGTCATGTGCAGACTCCGCAAATAGCATTTCTTTCAAAGGGAGGTTCCCATGATAAAAAGACTGTCCCGGAGCATCCGGGAATACAAAACACCGGCGCTGCTCGCCTCCCTGTTCATGGTGGGCGAGGTAGCGATGCAGGTGCTGATCCCGCTGATCATGGCAAATCTGTACGATTACGGGATTGCCATGCAGGACATGCGGGTCGTCATCACCCGCTCGCTGCTGCTGTGCGGCTGTGCAGCGGCTTCCCTGGTCTTCGGCGCAATGTCGGCGACCATGGCGGCCAAGGCCGGCACCGGCTTCGCCAGAAATCTGCGCCACGACATGTATTACCATGTCCAGGATTTCAGCTTCTCCAACATCGACCATTTCTCCGCCGCCTCGATCGTCACCCGCCTGACGGCCGACGTAGCGAGCATCCAGAACGCCTTCCAGATGATCATCCGCATGGCGATCCGCTGCCCGGTGATGCTGGCCCTGGCGCTGATTTCGGCACTCTCCATCAGCCCGAAGCTGAGCATCGTGTATCTGGTGACGATTCCGATTCTGGCGGCGGTCCTGCTGGGCTTGATGCCCGTCGTGTTCAAGATCTTCGACCGGGTCTTCAAGACCTATGACCGGCTCAACACCGTCGTGCAGGAAAACGTGCACGGCGTGCGCGTGGTCAAGAGCTTCGTGCGCGAGGACTACGAGGTCCAAAAGTTCCAGGACATTTCCGGCACGGTCTATAAAGACTTTGTCAGGGCCGAGCGCATTCTCGCGGTGAACGACCCCACGATGCGCTTCTGCGTGTATGTGTGCATGATCGTGCTGTCGTGGGTCGGCGCGCACATGGTCGTCGCCTCCGGCAACAATCCGGAGCTGGGACTGACCACCGGCCAGCTCAGCTCAATGTTCACCTACACGACGCAGATCCTGACGAGCCTGATGATGGTTTCGATGGTCATCGTGACGCTGACGATGTCGCGCGCGCCTATGCGCCGCTGCGCCGAGATCCTCGCGGAGGAGCCGGACCTGGTCTCCCCGGAGGATGCGGTCACCGAGGTCCCGGACGGGAGCATCGACTTTGAGGACGTCTCGTTCCGTTACAGCAAGAATGCGCAGCAGGATGCGCTGAAGCATGTCACGCTGCACATCCCCTCCGGCGCCACCGTCGGCATCCTCGGCCCCACGGGCTCCTCCAAATCCACGATGGTGCAGCTGATTCCCCGCCTCTATGACGTGACGGAGGGCAGCCTCAAGGTCGGCGGCATCGACGTGCGCCGCTACGATCTGAAGATACTGCGCGACAGCGTGTCCATGGTCCTGCAGAAGAATACGCTGTTCTCCGGCACGGTCAGCGACAATCTGCGCTGGGGCGACCCGGATGCGGACTATGAGAAGCTGCGGGAGGCCTGCCGCCTTGCCCAGGCGGATGAATTTGTGCAGGCCCATGAGGACGGCTACGCCCGGCGGATCGAGCAGGGCGGCACCAATGTCTCCGGCGGACAAAAGCAGCGCCTGTGCATCGCAAGGGCGCTGCTCAAGAATCCGAAGATCCTGATCCTGGACGACTCGACCTCCGCGGTGGACACCCGCACCGACGCGCTGATCCGCAAGGCCTTCCGGGAAAAGATCCCCGGGACCACCAAGCTGATCATCGCACAGAGAATTTCCTCTGTCATGGACGCCGATATGATCCTGGTCATGGAGAACGGCACGCTCAGCTGTGTCGGCACCCATGCAGAGCTGTTGGAGAAGTCGCCGATGTACCGGGACATCTACCGGGCGCAGGAGAAAGAGAGGGACAGCTGATGGCTCGTATGAATATGCGCGGAGACGGGCGAAAGGCCCGCAATCCGAAGGCGACGATCCTTCGGCTCCTGAAATACCTGAAAAGCTATATCCCGGCGCTTCTCTTTGTTCTGGTATGCATCCTGG
>CADCOV010000277.1 GCA_902803185.1 uncultured Eubacteriales bacterium | reverse complement strand
GTCATCAACCTGGTCTTCTCCCTGTTCGTCGGCCGTCTCGTCGGCGGTACCTACGAGGAGATGGCTGTCGCCTCCTGCGCCACCATCGGCGGTCCGACCACCTCTGCGGCGCTGGCCATCAACAAGGGTTGGGGCGACCTGATCGTTCCGGGCATCCTGATCGGTCTCTGGGGCTACATTATCGGCAACTACTTCGGCGTCATCGTCGGCAACCTGTTCACGTGATTTTGACAATATTTAGCAATAATGTATACTCAAAGAAGGTGTAAGCCATGTTAAAGTATCTGATTAAAAACGCCACGATCGTCGACGGCAGCGGCGCCCCCGCATATCAAGGCACTGTCGGCATCGAGGGGGAGAAGATCCGACTGATCCCGCCGGGCGCACCGGCGGAAGCAGAGCAGGTGATCGATGGGACGGGAAAGATCCTGTCCCCGGGCTTCATCGACGCCCACACCCATGGTGATATGCCGCTGGGCAGGGAGTTCGCCTCCCTGGCGAGGCTGAACCAGGGCGTCACCACCCAGGTCTCCGGCATGTGCGGCATGTCCATGGCACCGGTCCGTCCGGGCTACGTCGAGATGGTGCAGGCCAGCATGGGCATGCTCCTCGACAAATGGCCGGAGGAGATGAAGACGTTCACCACCTACGAGAAATACATGCGGTACGCGGAGACGCTGAAGGCAGCGGAGAACACCAAGTTCTTGGTGGGCCACCTGACGCTGCGCGTCGCCGCCATGGGGTACGAGAACCGGGAGCCGACGGCAGCGGAGCTCGCCAGCATGAAGTCTATGCTGGAGGAGGCGATGCAGGCCGGCGCAGGCGGCATGTCCAGCGGCCTGGTCTATGTGCCGAGCGCCTACGGGAAGGAGCCGGAGCTCACGGAACTCTGCAAGGTCGTCGAGAAATACGGCGGCATCTACACGACCCACATGCGGAACGAGGCGATGGGCTGCATCGACTCGGTGGCGGAGTCCATCCGCACCGCCAGAGGATCCGGCGTGGATCTGATCATCTCCCACCACAAGCTGGCGGGCAAGGGCGCCTGGGGCAACTCCAGGATCACCCTGCAGATGATCGATGACGCCAATGAGAAGGAAGGCCTCACCGTCCACGCCGACCAGTATCCGTACACCGCGTCCCAGACACAGCTTTCGGTCTGCGCGCCGCCGGAATACTACGATCACGGCATGGAGGGCATGGTCGAGTACCTCAAGGATCCGGTCATGCGGGAAAAGATCAAGAGAGACATGAACGATCCGGCCCACGATTACGACAACTTCTACCTGAACGCCGGCGGCTGGAGCGGCGTCCTGGTCTCCAAGTCGGTCAATCTGCCGGAGGTCGAAGGCAAGACCATCGCGCAGTATGCTGAGGAGATCGGCAAGGATCCGTTCGACGTTTTCTGCGACGTGATGATCGCCAACGACGGCGTCGCCACCGCCATCTACTTCTGCATGTGTGATGAGGACCTGTTCCGCATCATCCGCGACCCGTACGTCATGGTCGGGTCCGACGGGATCCTCCGGGCGGGGACAGACCGGCCGCATCCGCGGGCCAACGGCACTTTCCCGCACGCGATCCGGACCTTCGTCAGGGAGAACCACATCCTGACGCTGGAGGAGATGATCCACAAGATGACCGGCATGACCGCGGAGGTCACCAAGATCCCGAACCGGGGCTTCATCCGGGACGGCTATCAGGCCGACCTCGTACTCTTCGACTACGACGAGCTGTACGACCGGGCAGATTATCAGGATCCGACCCGCCTGACGGACGGCATCGAGTACGTCTTCGTCAACGGCGCCCTGTCATACAGGGACAAGAAGCTGACCGGCGAGAAGAAGGGACAGCTCATCCGCATGTAACGAACGATTTATGCACCAGAAAAGGCCGCTTACCGGAAGGAAGCGGCCTTGTTTGCCTATTAGAAGGAGGTCCCATGAATCTGCAATATCTGCGCTACATCGCCCAAATCAGCACCCTGGGCTCGATCAACAAAGCCGCACAGACGCTCTATGTCTCCCAGTCGACTTTGTCACGGGCCGTACAGGCTGTGGAGGAGGAGGCAGGGATCACCATCTTCAACCGTTACAACAAAGGCGTGACATTGACCCATGAGGGGGAGATCCTGCTGAAGCGGGTGAACCGGATCATCAGCGAGCTGGACGAACTGGAAAGTGACTATGCCGGCCACATCAACGCCAGCGACGATGAACAGACTCTCTTCCTCGGAGAACAGCGGATGACGCTGTCCATCGAGGCCTACAACCGGATGTACGAGAAGTACTACAAGAAGAACGAGTACCTGAACGTCATCATCAAGGAGGGGTCCCGGCAGGACATCCTCCGTGCGATCGGAAACGACGACGTCCGGCTGGGTTTGCTGTACTGCACCTCCAACGAAATCATGATGTTCCGGGCGGAGTGCGAAGCGCTGAACCTGACCTACACGATCCTGGACCAGCAGCCGCTGTGCGTCCAGGTGGGGGAGAACCACCCGCTGGCGGGCAGGGAAACGGTGAATATCCGGGAGCTTTCCCCTTACCCGCGGGTCGCCTTCATGGACGAGGACGTCTCCGGCATCAACTACTGCGCGGACACCCAGCGCCTGAACACGAACATCGTCAAGAAGCGGATCCTGGTCCAGGAAAGAGGTTCCCTCAGGGAGGTTTTGATCGGCACGGAAAGCTACTACATCGGCACCTGGTACCGGTTCAACCGGGCGGGTACCGACAGGCCGGTGGCCACCATCCGGTGCATCCCGCTGGAGGACTACGGCATCAAGATCTATGTGATGTCGGTGCACCGCACCGGCAGAGCGCTGTCCCGCATGGAGCGCAGGTTCATCCAGGAGCTGCAGGGCATCATCCGGGAGGAAAAGGAGAGCAAGGGGGTGGAAAGCGATGAGGAAGCGGAAGAGTAGGCGGTCTGCGCTGCTGATCGCGGCGGTGCTGTGCCTGACGCTGATCCCGGCACCGTGTTTCGCGGTCACTCTGGAGGGCGATGTGACGCTCCCTTTGGACGGGGACTGGACTGAGGCGGACTTCGGCCTCGACGGCGTGGAATACAGCGCCGTGAACGAGAGCAAAGGTTTGGAGCTGGGCGTCTACCGGATGCGCAACATGGCCACCAACCTGGTGGGAGACCTGAGCCGCATGAAACCGGAGGACCTCCAGAAGCAGATCGAAGGCACCCTGGAGACGGAATCGGAGAGCATCACCTTCGATACCAGCGAGGAGTTCCGGACGGAGCAGTTGCTGTTCCTTAGGTTCACCGGCACCGTGCACCGGGCTGAAAATGGCGGGACGGCGGTGGAGGGCAGGCCGTACATCGAGTACATGACCATCGCCAACGGCGGCGCTCTGACTCTGGTGTTCTATGGCACCGGTGACACCATCGGCGCCGCTGAGGAGGCCTATGCGGACGAGATCGTCCGGCAGATCCGCTATGACCGGCTCACCGGCCGCACGCTGGACGGCGAGTACATCAGGAAGCTCGCCATCTTCGGCGCCATCGCCGTGCTACTGCTCCTCTCCGTCGTCTGGCACGCCCTGAGGATCCGGAAGAAAAAGCGGCAGGCGGAAGCGCTGCTGCAGCAAAACGAGATCGATAATATAAAGGATGAATGACCGATAGACAGAAAGAGGCCGGGGCCC
>CADCOV010000276.1 GCA_902803185.1 uncultured Eubacteriales bacterium | reverse complement strand
GGAGGACCTCCGCAGGACCCGTAAGGAGATGCAGATGGTCTTCCAGGACCCGTACGCGTCCCTGAACCCGCGTCTTCGCGTCAGGGAGCTGATCGCGGAGCCGATGGTCACCCACAAGATCCACGCTACCAAGAAGGAAGATACGGACCTGGTCGAAGACCTGATGAGAAAGTGCGGCATCCGTCCTGAGTTCATGTACAGGTTCCCGCACCAGTTCTCCGGCGGCCAGAGACAGCGTGTCTCCATCGCCAGAGCCCTGGCCCTGAACCCGCAGCTGATCATCTGCGATGAGCCGGTCTCCGCGCTGGACGTGTCGATCCAGTCCCAGATCCTGAACCTGCTGGGCAGGCTGCAGGCCGACATGGGGCTGACCTACGTGTTCATCTCCCACGACCTGTCCGTCGTCAGATATCTGTCCGACAGAGTCTGCGTCATGTTCCTGGGCAAGATCTGCGAGCTGGGCGTCACGAAGGACATCTACGACAACCCGCTCCACCCGTACACCAAGTTCCTGCTGGAGGCTGTGCCGATCCCGGATCCGGAATACCGCAAGGAGCAGAAGAACATGCTGACCGGCGAGATCCCGAGCCCGGTGAACCCGCCGAGCGGCTGCTACTTCCGCACCCGCTGCCCGTATGCGACGGAGCAGTGCGCCAAGGAAGCACCGGAACTCAAGGACATGGGCGACGGCCGCTTCGTGGCCTGCCACCTGGTAAAATAACCCAAAACGACAAAAGCCCGGCTCGGCCGGGCTTTTTGTTATGCAAGGGCTCATGCCTTTTCCGCGCAGAGACGGATCTTCACCGCCAGCGACAGCTGCTCGTAGCCGTCGAAGCTCAGCGGATCGCAGCCCGCCAGGTCCCGGATCCGCTTCAGTTTGTTGCGGACGGTGTTGACGTGCTGGGCCAGGGTCTCGGAGGTGGCGGTGAGGTCGCCGGCGCACCGGACGAAGGCGGTGAGGGTCTCCAGGAGGGAGGCACCGTTCTCCACGTCATATTCCTCCAGGGGCAGGAGCAGCCGCTCGCTGTAGGCCTTAAGCTCCGGAGAATCGGCGAACGGGAACAGGATCTGGAAGGAGCCGGAACGCTCGTAGAGGACGTAAGGCGTGTCCTGGGCAGTAGTTTCGTGGATCCGGCAGGCGTCCATGGCTTCCCGGGCCGCCAGCCCGATCTGGTGGACGAAGTGCTTCCTTGCGCTGATGCCGACCCGGAATTCCTTCTCCCCGGTGGAGATCCGGGCGAGGACGGCCTGCAGGGCTTTGTCCTTCTCGAAGGCCGGCAGCACCTCCGCTGTGTGGATCAGCAGAAGCCCCCGGTCCATGTAGATCAGGGCGTCGCTTTGGGCCAGCAGCCCGTCGCCGAGCAGGGCGCCCTCCAGCCGGAGGTGGTCCGCCTCCGTGTACTCGCCCCGGCATCTGGCGTAGAGAGCCAGGCAGTCCTGGCGGAAGTGGGGGTTCATCCGGCGGCAGAGGTCCCGGACCCGGGCTTCGTCCTCCGGATCCTCCAGGATCTCCCGCAGGAGGTTGTTCCGGTAATCCGCGGAGTGATAGCGCTCCACCGCATCGTGGACGGTGATGATGATGTTCTCGAAGAACATGCTGTTATCGTTCAGCAGGAAGATCGGGAACCCCGCCCGGTCTGCGTATTTGATCACCGCGTCGGAGAAGTTCAGGTGATAGACGTTCCGGACGATGAGGCCGGAGCCGCCCTTGGAGGACAGCCGCTTCACCGCGTCCAGGATCAGGAACTCGTTGTCCTTGGCGTACTGGAAGCTGGTGAGGGTCAGGAAGTTCCCGACCCGGTAGTTGTAGTTATAGTATTTCTCGTTGAAGATCCGGTCGAATTCGTAGTCCAGGATGCCGCAGTAGGTGATGGGGCGGCCGAGGCCGCTTTCCCCCGCGATCAGCTTCATGCCGCTGAATTCCGGGAACCGGTAGAGATCGCCGACGGTCAGTTCCATGGTATACCCTCCATATCTTGGGATGTAGCATTCTACAAGCATCTTACCGCATGATGGAAAGAAATACAAGCAATGCCACTTCCATCGGCGAAAATTTGCGATATAATGTAATAAACTACAGTTCTGATCAGAGAAAGAGGTGCAGGCTATGAGTTTTGTTATCCTGAATAAGGCAGAGGTCATGAAGGCCATCGATCTGAAGGACGTCATCGACGGCGTCTCCCGCGTCTATCAGCTGAAGGCTGAGGGAAAATCGGTGATCTGGCCGCTGGTCAACTATAAATTCGTCCCGGAGAAGGCGGCGATGGACATCCGCTCCGGTTACATCATGGGCGAGCAGATGCACGGCATGAAGCTCCTGAACAACTTCCCGCAGAACGTCCAGAAGGGCCTGCCGCCGTTCAACGGCCTGATGCTAGTCTACGATTCCAACACCGGCATGCCGGTGGGACTGCTGGACGCCACCTACATCACCTGCATGCGCACCGGCGCGGCGGGCGCTCTGGGCGCCAAGGCCCTGGCGAGACCGGAGTCCGAGGTTTTGATGCTGCTGGGCGCCGGCAAGCAGGCCGCCTACCAGATCGCGGCGTCTCTGATGCTGATGCCGAACCTCAAGAGAGTGCTGATCACCGACCCTGTGGCCCCGGAGAACGCGAAGAAGTTCGCGGAGACCATCTGCGGCAGGCTGTGGGAGGAATTCGGCCTGGATGCCTGCACCGTGAGCTTTGAGGCGCCGGCCACCGTCGAGGAGGCGGTACGCCAGGCGGACATCATCATCACCGTCACCCCGTCCACCGAGCCGAGGATCATGAAGGACTGGGTCAAGCCGGGCACCCACTTCAGCTGCGTGGGTTCCGACATGGAAGGCAAG
>CADCOV010000275.1 GCA_902803185.1 uncultured Eubacteriales bacterium | reverse complement strand
TCCCCGTAACGGATCCCGGTCTCGCCCTCGATCTGACAGGCCGACCTGCTATAGTATTCCCTTCCCTCGACATCCTCCAGGATCGGGATCTCAGTGGAATACTTCACGCCGTCTCCGGCGACGATCAGCTTGATGGTGAAGGCGTCAAAGTCAGGAACGACGGCGATCATGCCTTCGTTCGATGGGGTCTCCGGAGCAGCTGCCACTTCTCCAACATAACTGTCAGTCAGCTCTCCGTTTTTGTATTCGGAAGCCGTAATGGTCAGGCCGTGATGACTGTCATCCGCCCGGAATCGATACAGATACGCTCCATCGACTCCGGACAGCAGCCCGGCGATCGACATCTCCGTGCTGCCTTCCTCCAGCGGACGGATGATGTTCTCCGGCCGGTTCCCCAGGTAGGACCGCACCCCTGCCGCGATGAGGAATGCGGACAGGAGGACCGCAAGCGATACGATGATCCATCTGGCCCGCTTCTGGCGGCGCAGGCCGTCGGATGCCATCATGAGCAGATTGTCCTCCGCTCTCTCGGAGATCGCCTCGCTTTCGATGTCTTCCCCTGCGAGGAATTCGTTGATGCTGATCCCCAGGATCCGGCAGAGGTCCATATAGACAGATACATCTGGAAGGCAGACGCCCCGTTCCCATTTGGAGACGGACTTATCGCTCATGCCCAGCTGTTCCGCCAGCTCCCGCTGGGTCAGCCCCAGGGCCTTTCTCTTGCCCGAGATATACTTTCCGATCTTGATCAGATCCATCGAGCCACCCCCTTTCGACTTCCATGATAGCATTTCATGCCAAAAGGGGACACCCCTCAAAGGTAGAATGGCTTCAGTTCTCCAAACTCCGCCACCTGCGGACGCCCCACCCCATCAGCAGGCGGTAGAAGGCGAAGCCAAGCAGCAGCAGGAACGCGAACAGCACCAGCATCATCGGGAGCTCGGTCTTGAAGAGGACCGCCTCCAGGAGCAGCGTTCCGACCAGGATGAACGCCGTGATGGCAAAGGCCACCATCATCGCGAGGAACGGGGCCAGGGACTGCTTGACCGCAGCGGCCTCGTTGATCCAGTCGAACTTCGGCACCTTGAGGTTCAGCAGCAGTCCGATCTCCGCGAACAGCACCGTCCCGAGGAACGGGATCAGATAGACCAGGATCCGGCTGAGGAGATCCATCGGGCCGATGAACTGCCACACCGTGGCGGTGAGCAGGATGAAAGGCACAGACGCCCTGACGTGGGTGCCCAGCTTGGCACGCAGGATGGCTTTGTCGTCCACCGGAAGAGACCTGAGGATCCACAGCGTCTTCGCCTCCAGGGAGACGGACGGTGCGGAGATGATGACCATGGCAAGGCAAAACAGCATGATCAGGACGCCGATCAGTCCGTTCACATTCCGGTCAAAGGCGCCGGAGATCTCCGTCATCATGTCTCTTTTGATGATGACGCCAACGGCGACGACCACCATGAAGATGAGGCCCATCCCGCCGTTCATCATGTAGCTGGTGGAGGACGTGAAGCGGGTCATCTCCCTGGCGTTCAGCGCCTTTTGGACAGAACTGACCTTGAGGCCCCCTTCTTTGTATTCGTTCCGGACGCCTCCACGCTTTCTCGTCGCGATCGCGAAGAAGGTCCGGGACAGGACGAAGAGGACGATCAAAAACGGGATGAGGCAGAACAGGGCGAAGAGCAGCATGTGCAGCGCGTTCCCCTCCACAGCTGCGCTCCCCATCCAGTAGAGCGGCGGCACCGTCCGGCGGATCCCCGCGGCCACCACTTCGATGTTCTCCGCCATCTTGTCCAGGATCTGGGACCACATGGAGCAGACGGCGATGTACACCATGAAGAAGATCGCGTAGAGGATCGTGGTCACGATGTTCTTACGCTTCATCCGGGAACTCAGTGAAGCCGCGATCCAGCCGCAGACCATGGAGATGGCCAGGGCGAAGAGCGGCAGCAGGAGTGCCGAGAGCAGCGAGAACAGGAAGCCTGCCGCAGTAAAACCGACGAAACGCCCCCAGACGATCGCCGCCGGGAGGTAGATCACAAGCGTATAGCCGTAGTTCACCAGCAGGAGCGCCAGGATCCGGGAGGCGATGATGTCCCTCGCTTTGATCGGCATGGCGAACAGGAATTCGTTGTCCTTCGCCTCGAAGATCTGGTTCTGGGTCGCGTAGATGCTGCCGATGAACGTCAGCAGGAAGATCAGGAAGCCGGCAAAGGAAAAGTAGACCCATGGTGCGCTGCTCTCCCCCATGACGAGCGCCAGGGAAAAGAACAGCATGGCGGCGATGGCGCCCAGCGCGACGAATGAGACGATGTACAGAAGGACCATCAGCCCGAGGCCCCTCTTTTTCTTTTTGCTGACGCCCAGCAGGAGTTCCCGGAGGCGCAGCTTGACCAGCGTCAAAAACATGTTACCCCTCCAGTTCCAGGAAGACGTGCTCCAGAGAGGCATCCCCCTTGACCTCTTCCATGGTGCCGCTGGTGATCAGCTTTCCCTGTTTGATGATGGCGACCTTGTCGCAGAGCTTCTCCGCCACCTCCAGCACGTGGGTGGAGAAGAAGATGGAGCCGCCGGCGTCGCAGTGCCTGCGCATCTCCTCCTCCAGCAGGAAGGAGGCCTTCGGGTCCAGGCCGACTAAGGGCTCGTCCATGATGATGAGCTCCGGCTTGTGGACGAAGGCGGCGATCAAAGCCAGCTTCTGTTTCATCCCGTGGGAGTATTCGCTGACCGGCTGGGCCAGGTCGTCCGTGAGGCCGAACATCTCGCTGTAGCGGTGGATGCGCTCCTCCCGGTCCTCCTTGGAGACGCCGTA
>CADCOV010000274.1 GCA_902803185.1 uncultured Eubacteriales bacterium | reverse complement strand
TCACCGCGGCCATGGGGGACGCCACAGGCCTCACGGAATTCCGAAAGCGCTTCCCGAAGCGCCTCTTCGACGTGGGGATCGCGGAGGCCCACGGGGTCATCTTCGCGGCCGGCGCGGCCTTAGGCGGCCTCAAGCCGATCGTCGCCATCTACTCCTCGTTCCTGCAGCGGGCCTACGACGAGATCCTGGAGGACGTGTGCCTCCAGAACCAGCACGTGGTCTTCGCCATCGACCGGGCGGGGATCGTGGGCGCGGACGGGGAGACCCACCACGGGATCTTCGACCTGTCCTACCTCAGCAGCATGCCGAACATGGTGGTCTATGCCCCTTGCGACGGCCCGCAGCTGAAGGAGGCCCTGCGTCTTGCGATGCAGGCGGAGGGACCGGTGGCGGTCCGCTACCCGAGGGGGAAGGCGGAACAGAGCTCCCTCGCGGGGCAGGCCTTCACCGGGGAGAACATCCGGGTCAAGGACGGCGCCGAGGGCGACATCCTGGCGGCGGGCACCATGCTGGCCCCGGCCCTGGAGGCGGCGGCGCTCCTGGAGAAGGAGGGCCACTCCTTCGGCGTCGTGAACGTGGCCAAGGTGCACCCGTTCGACCCTGCGGCCTGCGGGGAGAAGGGGCTCATCGTCACCGTGGAGGACAACGTCCTCTCCGGCGGCTTCGGCGATCACGTGGCGGCGGCCCTGCCGCAGCGCGAAGTGCTGACCTTAGGCTGGCCGGACCTCTTCCCGGAGCACGGGACCACCGGCGAACTCTACAGAGAATACGGCCTGGATGCCGCCGGCATCGCGGCCTCGATAAGGAGCAGACTTGAAAGAAAGGCTTGACGTACTTCTGGTACAGAAGGGATTCTTCGAATCCCGGCAAAAGGCGAAGATCGCCATCATGGAGGGATTGGTCTTTGTCGGCGGCGCGATCAGCGACAAACCGGGGACCCCGGTGGACGTGGATGCGGAGATCACGCTGAAGAACGATCCCTGCCCGTACGTGAGCCGGGGCGGCCTCAAGCTGGAGAAGGCGATGCAGGCCTTCGGGTTCTCCCTGGAGGGGCGGACCTGCATGGACATCGGCGCCTCCACCGGCGGCTTCACCGACTGCATGCTGCAGCACGGCGCCTCCCGGGTCTACGCGGTGGACGTGGGCTACGGCCAGCTGGCCTGGAAGCTCAGGACCGATCCAAGGGTGACCAACATCGAAAAGTGCAACTTCCGGTACTTTGACAGGGCTTTGGTGGACGGTCCCATCGACTTCATGAGTGCGGACGTGTCCTTCATCTCCCTGAAGCTGATCTTCCCGGTGGCCGTCTCCATGCTGGCGGATGGCGGCGACATCGTCTGCCTGGTCAAGCCCCAGTTCGAGGCCGGCAGGGAGCAGGTGGGGAAGAACGGCATCGTCCGGGACAGCAAGGTCCACGAGGAGGTCATCCGCAGGGTCGTCGGCTACGGGTCGGAGAACGGCCTGTCCGCCATGGGCCTCACCCATTCGCCGATCACCGGCGCAAAAGGCAATATAGAATATCTTTTGCATCTTAACAAAGCGGAAAAGATGCTGTATAATGTAGACGATTCTTGTATACATGACGTTGTCGCGGCTTCCCACGACGCGTTGGTATAGATAATTTAAAGGTTAGAGAAACAGAAGGAGATTTGAGCTATGCAGTTATCTAACAGAGTCCAGGAGATGCAGTTTTCTCCGATCAGAAAGTTCAACCCTCTCGCGATCGCCGCGGAGAAGGCCGGTAAGAAGGTCTATCACCTGAACATCGGTCAGCCGGACATCGAGACCCCGGCAGCTTTCATGGAAGCGGTCCGCGCCTATGAGCCAAAGGTCATCGCTTATGCGGAGTCCGGCGGTATCCCGCAGATGCAGGACGCCATCATCGGCTACTACAAGAACATCGGCGTTGAGCTCGAGAGAAAGAACATCATCGTCACCACCGGCGGATCCGAGGCTCTGCTTTTCGGATTCCTGTCCATCCTGAACGACGGCGACCAGGCTATGATGGCTGAGCCGTTCTATACGAACTACAACACCTTCGCGCTGGAAGCCGGCGGCACCATCGCGCCGATCACCACCAAGGCTGAGGACGGCTTTGCATATGCGAAGAAGGAACTCCTGGAGAAGAGCCTGACCCCGAACACCAAGGTCATCTGCTGCATCTCCCCGGGCAACCCGACCGGTAACGTCCTGACCCTCGACGACATGAGAGTCATCTGCGAGTTCGCCAAGGAGCATGATCTGTGGGTCATGGCTGACGAAGTCTACAGAGAGTTCGTCTATGACGGCCGCAAGCTCGCTTCCTTCGCCCAGCTGCCGGAGTATGCGGACAGAGTCATCATCGTCGACTCCGTCTCCAAGAGATTCTCCGCCTGCGGCGCCAGAATCGGTGCGATCATCTGCAAGAACGAAGAGCTCATGGCTTCCGTCATGAAGATGGCCCAGTGCCGTCTGTGCTCCTCCACCATCGACCAGATCGGCGCTGCCGCTCTGTACACCGTGGATGATTCCTATTACAAGGCTGTCAACGAGGAGTACTGCCGCAGAAGAGACACCGTCCACGAGGCTCTGATGAAGATCCCTGGCGCTGTCTGCCAGAAGCCGGGCGGCGCGTTCTACATGACCGTGAAGCTGCCGGTGGACGATGCGGAAGATCTGCTGAACTTCCTGCTCACCGAGTTCGATGAGGACGGCGAGACCGTCATGTACGCTCCGGCGGCGGGCTTCTACGCCACCAAGGGCATCGGCAAGGACGAGATCCGTATCGCCTACGTCCTGAAGGAAGAGGACCTGAAGAAGGCCGCCTACCTGCTGGGCAAGGGCATCGAAGCTTACAACAAGAAGCTCGGAAAGTAATCCTGAAGAACGAAACCACAGGGCAGCGGGCCAACTTGTCCGCTGCCCGCCTTTTATTGTAACGAAGAAGGTCCGTTTCGGGCCTCAAGGAGTGATCCATGGTCGACCGCGAACTGCTGTCTCCGATGATGCAGCAGTATTATGACACGAAGATCCAATACCAGGACTGCCTGCTTTTCTACCGTCTGGGCGATTTCTACGAGATGTTCTTCGAGGACGCCATCACCGCGTCCCGGGAGCTGGAGCTCACCCTGACCGGGAGGAACTGCGGCATGGAGGAGCGCGCCCCGATGTGCGGCGTGCCGTTCCACGCTGCGGACACCTATATCCACAAGCTGGTGGAGAAGGGCTATAAGGTCGCGATCTGCGAACAGATGGAGGATCCCGCCACCGCCAAGGGCCTGGTGAAGCGGGAGGTCATCCGCATCGTGACGCCGGGCACCCTGACGAGCCAGACCATGCTCACCGAGACAGAGAACAACTTCCTGGCGGCGCTGTATTTCAGCAAGGCCGGCATGTCCGTCTCCTGCTGCGACATCTCCACGGGAGAGCTTTTGACGACGGAGGAGGAGGCGGGAAGGAACGTCCACAGCGACATGGTGGACGAGCTCTGCCGCATCGACGCCAAGGAGATCATCGTCAACCAGTCCTACGCCGACGCCTTCGGCACCGAGAGCCTCGCGGACCTCACCGGCGCCTACATCGACGTCAAGAGCGACGAGTACTTCTCCGCGGACGCGGCCACCGACGTGATCGGCGGCGTCCTGGGGAAGGGGGCCGTCATCGCTTCCGGCCTGGAGGGAAGGGAACTCTGCCTCTCCAGCCTCTGCGCGCTCCTGTCCTATCTGCTGGAGACCCAGAAGCAGGGCCTGAAGCAGATCCGGGCCTGCCGGTTCTTCGAGCTGGGGAAGCGCATGTCCTTGGACAAGGCGACCCTGCGGAACCTGGAGATCACCGAGACCCTCTACGACAAGAAGCGTAAGGGGTCCCTGCTGGGCATTCTGGACCGGACCCGCACCGCCATGGGCGCCCGCACCATGAAGAAGTGGCTCCGGGAGCCGCTGAACGACGCCGCCGCGATCAACCTGAGGCTGGACGCGGTGGAGGCCATCTCCGACGATCCTCTGATCGAGAACAACCTGACGGAATCCCTCCGCCAGATCTACGACTTCGAGCGGCTGGCGGCGCGGATCGCCTCCGGCTCCGCCAACGGCCGGGACCTCCTGGCCCTGAAGCGCTCCATCGCGGTCCTGCCGGACATCAAGGCGGACCTTGCTTCCCTGGACGCGGCGCTGCTGCAGGACCTGGCCGCCGAGATCGCCGACCTCACGGACGTGGGGGAGATGATCGAAGCCGCCGTCTCCGAGGACTGCCCGTTCACCACCAAGGAGGGCGGCGTCATCAAGGACGGCTATTCCGAGGAGCTGGACGGCCTCAAAGCCTCCATCCGGGACGCGAAGGAATGGATCGCCTCCCTGGAGAGCCGGGAGCGGGAGCGCACCGGCATCAAAAACCTCAGGGTCGGCTATAACAAGGTCTTCGGCTACTACATCGACGTGACCAAGTCCAACCTGGCCCTGGTGCCGGAGGACTACGTCCGCAAGCAGACCCTGGTCAACAACGAGCGCTACATCACCCCGGAGCTCAAGGAGATGGAGAGCCTGGTGCTGAACGCGGAGGTCAAGATCAACAAGACCGAGTACGACATCTTCTGCGGCATCCGGGAGAAGATCGAAGCGAGGGTCCCGGAGATCCAGAGGACCTCCGACGCCGTCGCGGCTTTGGACGTTCTGACCGCCTTCGCCGCCGTCAGCGTCCGGAACGGCTACGTCCGCCCGGTGATCGACGACGGGCTGGAGCTTTTGATCGAGGGCGGAAGACATCCGGTCATCGAACAGATGGAGGGCGGCGGCACCTTCGTCTCCAACGACGCCTATCTGAACGCCGAGGACGCTTCGATGATGATCATCACCGGCCCGAATATGAGCGGTAAGTCCACCTACATGCGGCAGACCGCTTTGATCGTTTTGATGGCCCAGGCGGGCTGTTTCGTGCCTTGTACGCGGGCCAGGATCGGCGTCGTCGACCGGATCTTCACCAGGATCGGCGCCTCCGACAACCTGAGCCAGGGACAGTCCACCTTCTACGTGGAGATGAGCGAGCTCTCCTATATCCTGGGCTGCGCGGGGCCGAGGTCCCTGGTCATCCTCGACGAGATCGGCCGGGGCACCAGCACCTACGACGGCCTGTCCATCGCCTGGGCGTCGGTGGAGTACCTCTGCAACGAGAAGCGGCACATCCGCACGCTCTTCGCCACCCATTACCACGAGCTCACGGCGCTGGAGGAGACCACGCCGGGGGTCAAAAACCTCAACGTGGACGTGGCGGAACAGGGCGGCGACATCGTGTTTCTCCACAAGATCGTGCCGGGGGCTGCCAGCCGCAGCTACGGCATCCACGTGGCGAAGCTGGCCGGCGTGCCGAAGGTCCTCCTGCGGAGCGCGGAAAAGAAGCTCGCGGAACTGGAGAAGAACGCCCCGTCCGGACCGGCGGCAAGCCCTAAGGCTGCCCCGGAGGAGGGGATGCAGCTCACCCTCTTCGCGCCGGGTCCGGGTGCGGAGCTTGTGGAACGGCTCAGGAAGCTGGACCTGATGGAGGTCACACCGTCCCAGGCCATCCGCATCCTGGAAGAACTCAAGGCCAACATCGACTAGACAGGAGATCCTATGATCAGAGTTTTGGAGAAGACCGTCGCCGACAAGATCGCGGCGGGGGAAGTCATAGAGAGACCGGTCTCAATCGTCAAGGAGCTGGTGGAGAATTCCATCGACGCCGGCGCGACGGAGATCACGGTGGAGATCCGAAAGGGCGGCAGGGAGCTGATCCGGGTGACGGACAACGGCTCCGGGATCCCTTCCGACGACTGCGAACGGGCGTTTTTGCGCCACGCCACCAGCAAGATCGTCAAGGCGGAGGACCTCAGGAAGCTGACGACCTTAGGGTTCCGGGGCGAGGCCCTTGCCTCCATCGCGGCGGTCACCAGGACGGAGCTCATCACCAAGACCCGGGAGGAGAAGACGGGTACCCGCCTCGTGATCCACGGCGGCGAGACCGTCCTCAAGGAGGCCGTGGGCTGCCCGGAGGGCACGAGTTTTCTGATCACGGACCTCTTCTACAACACGCCGGCCCGCTCCAAATTTCTGAAGAGCGAGGGCGCGGAGAGCGGCCTCGTCATCGACATGATCAGCCGCCTGGCCCTGACCCGCACCGACATCCGCTTCCGCCTGGTGAACAACGGCACCATGGTGTTCACCACCACCGGCCGGGGCGACCTGCTCAAGACCATCACGGCGGTGTACAAGGAGCGGGAGTTCAAGGACCTGGTGCCGGTGCAGGCGGAGGGGAAGGGCCTCACCGTCTTCGGCTACATCTCCAGGCCGACGCTGACCCGCACCAACCGCCGCTCCCAGTACTTCTTCGTGAACGGCAGGCCGGTCAGCAGCAAGCCGCTGGAGAAGGCGGTGGATTCCGGCTACAAGGAGCGGCTCTTCGAGGGACGCCACCCGATCGTCTTCCTGTTCCTGGAGGCGTCGCCGGCTTCCCTGGACGTCAACATCCACCCGAACAAGAAGGAAGT
>CADCOV010000273.1 GCA_902803185.1 uncultured Eubacteriales bacterium | reverse complement strand
TCACCGGCGCGGAGAACTACAAGATCCTGCGCCGCCCGAGCAACGCGTCCTCCTGGACCACCCTGGGGAAGACCACCGGGCTGTCCTACGAGGACCTGACCGCCGAAGAGGGCGTGCAGTACTACTACACCGTCCGCTGCATGGACAAGGCGGGCAAGGTCAACACCAGTTCCTACTATCTGGGGGCTTTGATGACCAGGATGGCCGCGCCGGCGAACGACCTGGTCACCGTGACGGAGGAGGGGACCGCCCTCCAATGGAGCGGAAACGCTGCGGCCTCCGCTTATTTGGTCTACCGGGAAGACCCGGAGACCGGGGAGTGGGTGCAGCTCGAGCGGACGGCGGAGATGGCTTTGAGCCTCCCGGAGACCGAAGGCGTGCGGTACGCCGTGCGGGCCGAGGCGGCGGACGGGACCCTGTCCGTGCTGCGGATCCTGCCCAATGAGCGGGCGGCGGCGCCGGAGATGAAGACGGCGGTCAACATCACGGCCGGCGTCAAGCTGACCTGGAAGAGTGTCCCGGGCGTGCGGAGCTACCAGATCTGGCGGAGAAACGGCTCCGGAGACTGGGCGGCCATCGGGACTGCGGAAGGAACGGCCTACACAGATACTGCAGCGGCGAACGGAACGGCCTACAGCTACGCGGTGTCCGCCTGGTCGCCGGCGGAGAGCGACCGCAGTGGGAGCCTCGACATCACCTTTGTCACCGCGCCGACGGTGACGGTCTGCAACCTCACTAAGGGCGTCCAAACGACCTGGACCGCCGTGGATGGCGCGGAGCGCTATGACGTCTACCGCAAGGCGGCGGGGGGCAGCCTGGAGAAGATCGCCTCCCTGACCGGCACCACTTACTCCGATACGTCGGTGGCGGCGGGGACCGCCTACGGCTACACCGTCAAAGCGATCATCGGCGATACGAGCGGCTACCACAGCCTGAAGACGATCACCTTCGTGACCGCACCGACCATCAGCAGCATCGGCAACGTCTGCGCAGGCGTCAGGCTGACCTGGGGGAAGGTCTCCGGCGCAGACAAATACCAGATCTTCCGGAAGACCGCCGCCGGCGAATACGCGAAGGTGGGGGAGGCCACCGGCACCTCGTTCACGGACCAGACCGCGAAGAACGGCACCAAGTACTGGTACACCGTGAAGGCGGTGGACGGGTCGGTCAGCGGCTATCGCTCCGGCAGGGCCCAGACCTTCGTATCAGCGCCGACGATCAGCGACATCCGGAACGTGTCGACCGGGATCAAAATGACTTGGGGGAAGGTTTCCGGCGCGCAGAAGTACCGGATCTACCGGGTCAAGGCGGACGGGACTTTGTCCAAGATCGGGGAGACCACCGGGCTGGCCTTCACCGACACCCGGGTCAAGAACGGCACCAAGTACACCTACACCGTCAAAGCGGTGTCCGCCGCAGCCAGCGGCTATCATTCCGGGAAGGCCCAGACCTTCGTGACGGCGCCGACTTTGCGCAGCGCGGCGAAGACCGGTGCGGGGGTCAAACTGACCTGGGGAAAGATCTCCGGGGCAACGAAATACCGGGTCATGTACAAGGTCAAAGGCGGGGAGTGGAAGACCCTTGCGAGCACCTCCGGGACCTCCTGCACCGTGCCGAAGTCGAAGCTCACGAAGGGTAAGACCTACAGCTTCACCATCCGTGTGGTGTCCCCGGTCTGGAGCGGGTACCGAAGCGGAAAAACATTGAAATATTAAGACAAAGGGGCTTTTGAAAGCCCCTTTTGTACAGGCAGAAATACAGTGGTTAGCGTTGTCTAACAATCCCGTGAAAATATTGACATTGTATACCGGAAAGAGTAAGATGTTCTCAGTGTGTATACAAAGTATCTACTTGTCACATTCAGTATCAGGAAGGGAGATATATCCACATGAGAAAACTCAAGACAATGGATGGCAACACGGCTGCTGCGCATGTAGCGTATGCTTTCACCGAAGTAGCCGCGATCTATCCGATCACACCATCCTCCCCAATGGCAGAGAGCATGGATGAGTGGACCTCCGAAGACAGAAAGAACATCTTCGGCGAGAAGGTCACCATCGTTGAGATGGAATCCGAAGGCGGCGCTGCAGGCGCGGTCCACGGTTCCGTCGCAGCCGGTTCCTACACCTCCACGTTCACCGCTTCCCAGGGTCTGCTCCTTATGATCCCGAACATGTACAAGCTCGCCGGCGAGCACAGCCCGGCGGTCTTCCATGTTTCCGCCAGAGCGCTGGCTACCCACGCTCTGTCCATCTTCGGCGATCAGGCAGACGTCATGGCTGTCCGTCAGACCGGTTTCGCCATGCTTTGCTCCAACAGCGTCCAGCAGGTCATGGACCTGGCCGCCGTCGCCCACCTGGCCGCGATCGACGGAACGCTGCCTGTCCTTCACTTCTTCGACGGTTTCCGTACTTCTCACGAGAACCAGAAGATCGAGATGTGGGACTATGACGACCTGGCTTCCATGGTGAACTGGGATGCCGTCAGAGCCTTCAAGGACGGCGTCTTCCACCCGACCCATCCGCGCAGCATGGGCCCTGCGGAGCAGCCGGAATCCTACTTCCAGCACAGAGAGGCCAGCAACCAGGATTATCTGGATGCCCCGGATCTGTTCGCGAAGTACATGGACAAGATCAACGAGAAGATCGGCACCGATTACAAGCCGTTCAACTATTATGGCGCTCCGGACGCTGAGTACGTCCTCGTCGCCATGGGCTCCGTCTGCGACGCCGCAGAAGAGCTGATCGACCACATGGTCGCCGCCGGCAAGAAGGTCGGTATCATCGAGGTCCACCTCTACAGACCGTTCTCCCAGAAGTACCTGCTGAACGTGATGCCGGAGACCATCAAGAAGATCGCCGTCCTCGACAGAACCAAGGAACCGGGCGCCCCGGGCGAGCCGCTGTACCTCGATATGGTCGCTACTCTGAAGGGCACCAAGTTCGACGGCGTCGAGATCATGCACGGCCGTTACGGCATGGGCTCCAAGGACGTCCAGCCGGGCGACATCCTCGCTGCTTACGAGAACCTGTGGGCTGCCGAGCCGAAGAAGGAGTTCACCCTGTCCATCAACGACGACGTGACCCATCTGTCCCTCGTTCCGTCCCACTATCCTGACACCGCCCCTAAGGGCACCGTGGCCTGCAAGTTCTGGGGTCTCGGCGCGGATGGTACCGTCGGCGCCAACAAGAACTCCGTCAAGATCATCGGCGACCACACCGACAAGAAGGTCCAGGCTTACTTCCAGTACGACTCCAAGAAGTCCGGCGGCGTGACCATTTCCCACCTGCGCTTCGGAGATCTGCCGATCAAGTCCACCTACTATGTCAAGCAGGCTGACTTTGTCGCCTGCCACAACGAAGCTTACGTCAACCTCTACAAGATGGTCGAAGACGTCAAGCCGGGCGGCTACTTCCTTCTGAACTGCACCTGGTCAGATGCTGAGCTCGAGGACCACCTGCCGGCGACGATGAAGAGATACATCGCCAAGAACAACATCCAGTTCTATACCTGCAACGCGGTCGAGATCGCCAAGGGCATCGGCCTCGGCGCCAGAAGAACCAACTCCGTGCTCCAGGCTGCCTTCTTCAAGCTGGCCAACATCATCCCGATCGATGAGGCTGCTGAGTACATGAAGGCCGCGATCCGCAAGACCTACGGCAAGAAGGGCGAGAACATCGTCAACATGAACATCGCCGCGGTCGAGCAGGGCATCGAGAAGGTCCACAAGGTCGAAGTGCCGGCTTCCTGGGCTGACGTCGCGGATGACGCCGCTCCGGCGAAGTTCGTCGGCCGTGACCAGAACGTCACCGACTACCTGAACGAGGTCCTCTTCCCGTACAGCAGAATGAACGGCGATGAGATCCCGGTCTCCGTCTTCACCAAGTCCAAGGATGGTTCCGTCCCGGCCGGCCTGGCTGCCTTCGAGAAGAGAGGCATCGCCACTGACGTCCCGGTCTGGGATAAGACCAAGTGCATCCAGTGCAACCAGTGTGCTTACGTCTGCCCGCACGCTGTCATCCGTCCGTTCATCGTGGACGCTGCGCAGTGCGAGGCCATCGGCGGCGACGCGGCTGCCGTCAAGGGCGCGAAGGGTCTCGAGGACAAGTTCTTCACCATGGGCATCTCCGCTCTGGACTGCACCGGCTGCGGTTCCTGCGCGCAGGTCTGCCCGGCCAAGGAAAAGGCCCTCACCATGGTCCCTGTCAGCGACGAAGTCTTTGGCAAGGAGCAGGAGAAGTACAACTACCTGTTCGAGAACGTCGACAACAAGGATCTCCCGTTCAACGAGAACAACGTCAAGGGCTCCCAGTTCAAGCAGCCGCTGCTTGAGTTCTCCGGCGCCTGCCCGGGCTGCGGCGAGACTCCGTACGCCAAGCTGATCACCCAGCTCTTCGGCGACAGAATGTTCATCGCCAACGCCACCGGCTGCTCCTCCATCTGGGGCAACTCCCTGCCGAGCACGCCGTACACCGTGAACAAGGAAGGCAGAGGTCCGGCCTGGGCCAACTCCCTGTTCGAGGACAACGCTGAATTCGGTTACGGCATCGCCGTCTCCATGAAGGCCCGCCGCAACGAGATGAAGACCGTGGTCTGCAGACTGGCTGAGACGCTGGGCGAGACCGCTACCGCCTGGGTCGAGAACATGAACGACGCCCAGGGTGCGGAGACCACCGGCAAGGCTCTGCTCGAGGCCTGCGAGAAGATCGCTGACTCCAACGCGGATGCCAAGTACGTCGTCGAGAACAAAGACATGCTGATCAAGCCGTCCGTCTGGATCTTCGGCGGTGACGGCTGGGCTTACGACATCGGTTACGGCGGCCTCGACCACGTCCTGGCTTCCGGCGAGAACATCAACGTGATGGTCTACGACACCGAGGTCTATTCCAACACCGGCGGACAGTCCTCCAAGTCCACTCCGATGGGCGCTGTCGCCAAGTTCGCTGCCGCGGGCAAGGGCGTCAAGAAGAAGGATATGGTCCAGATCGCTATGGCTTACGGCTACATCTACGTCGCGCAGATCGCGATGGGCGCCAACCAGGCCCAGACCCTGCAGGCCCTGAAGGAAGCGGAAGCTTACGACGGCCCGTCCCTGATCATCGCCTACGCTCCGTGCATCAACCACGGTGTCAAGGCCGGCATGAACAAGGCGCAGGAAGAGATGAAGCACGCGGTCAACTCCGGTTACTGGAACCTTGTCAGATACAATCCGGATCTGGCCAAGGCCGGCAAGAACCCGCTGATCATCGACAGCAAGGACGCTACCGAGAGCTACAGAGACTTCATCATGGGTGAGGTCCGCTACAACTCCCTGGCAGCCAGATTCCCTGAGAGAGCGGAAGCGCTCTTCACCGAGGCTGAGAGACAGTCCAAGGCGAGATTCGAGCACTTCAAGGCCCTCAAGGACAGCTTTGCGAACGAGTTCGAAGGCAAATAATTTCTCAAGTGGATACTAAGAAATAGAAGAGGGAGGCAGCTTCGGCTGCCTCTCTTTTCTATGGGACGCGGAACGAAAAAAGCCGCCGGGCATGGCCGGCGGCGGAGGATCCTTCAGTTTACGTGTTTTTGATCGCGGGCGGCCTTGAGGTGGTGGCGGCGGTAAGGGGTCATGAGGAACCCGGCGGAGCGGTTGAAGGCTTTGAACCCCCAGGTGGTGGGGAATATGTTGCGGAAGTGGTGACGGAAACGGAATTCCCGCTCGGTGCCGCCGCAGCCGGAGATGGCGCCTTCCCGCACGGCGGCGATCAGGTCATCGCAGGTGCGGACCGGGCGGGAGAAGTCGGTGTAGGCGGTGCCGATGTAGCGCTCGCGGTGGGAATCGGAACCGGCGACAGTGGGGAGACCGTGACGCTCCGCCAGCGCCCGGGCGCTGCGGTTGGCCTGGACCTTCTCGCAGGTGTTCAGCCCCTCGAGAAAATCAAACTCGTCGACCAGTTGCGGCTCCTTCTTCATCCGGCGGCAGAACATGGCAGAGGAGCTGCGGGCGCCGAAGGGATGGGCAGGCCCCAGGATGCCGCCGTGAGCGTGTACCAGGTCGATCAGGCGGCGGACGGACATGCCGCGGATGGTGAGGACCTTGAGGTCCACGCCGTCCGGCATGACGACGAGAAAGTGACCGGCGTCCCTGGTGTCGTATTCGATGCCGCGGAGCACAGTGAAGTCCGGCAGGCCCTCGGGGTGCGCGGCCACCCAAGCGTCGTAAGCCCTGTAGGTATCGTGGTCGGTGACCAGCATGCCAGAGAAGCCCCGGGCACGGAGCAGTTCGATGTATCGTTCGATCCTGACGTGGGAATCGATGGAGCCGCCCTTGAGGTGGCAGTGCATATCAAATCGCATGGGAACACTTCCTTTCCATTATAGTATACACCCGGTCAGGCGGAAGTTCATGGCAAATTCGGGAAGATCCTGCGGACCAATCTTCACATGGAAGCGCAGGCAGGGTATAATGGAGCCATGAAACAGGATGATTTTCTGAGAGGACAGATCGAGGACAGGATCCGGCAGGCGTCGGATTCCTACATGATGACCGCGACGGCCTTCCTGGACCCCCACGAGAGGGCGGTGGCCGAGGAGGCGGCGAAGGCGCCCATCGGCCGGGAGATCCGCCGGGTGTTCACCGGCGGCTACCCGGATGCGGAGCGGGTGGTTTTGCTGTGCCTGCCGGACTACGTCGGGGACCCGGCCGAGGCCGAAAATGAGGTTTTGACGGTGATCAGGGCATCGGTGCCCGCCGGCGGCCGGAAACTTCGCCACAGCGATTATCTGGGCTCCCTGATGGGGCTTGGGATCGAACGGAGCGTGACCGGGGACATCCTGGTCCGGGAGAACGGGGCGGACATCATCGTGCTGAAGGAGATGGCGGCGTTCCTGCTGGACAACTACGCCAAGGCGGGCAGGAGCTACCTCACCCTGGAGGAGGTGCCGCTTTCGGCCCTCATCGTCCCGGAGGGGGCGAGGGAGCTGCACCGGGACACGGTGGCGTCCCTCAGGCTCGACAGCGTGGCAGCCTCGGCCTTCGGGCTCTCCCGGGCGAAGGCCCAGGAGGCGATCCGCAAGGGCCTCGTCTACCTGAACAGCGTGGAGGAGCTCCGCACGGACCGGGCCGTGGAGGAGGGGGACCGGATCGTCCTCAGGGGCAAGGGCAAGGTCAGGCTCACCGCCGTGGGCGGCCGCTCCCGGAAGGACCGGCTCTACATCGAGTACGAGACCTACCTTTAGCCGGAATTTTTGTGGGCGTCCAACAAAAAAGAGTTTCGTATTTGTTTTTGTGCTTGATTTTCGGATATGGCTGTGGTAGAGTATCGATAGATTGAGAAAGGAAACGACCTGTTTATGAATCGCCAGTCTTACGCAGCTGCATACTATTATTACTACTTTTTCTTTGAGACCAGATAGAAAGAGTCGTTTTGCTGCGTGTTAGACGGGGACCTTTGAATCAGCAATCAGGATCCTACAATAACAAATTACTTGAGAAGGCTCCGCAGCACCCACTGCGGAGTTTTCTTTTTGAAGGCGGGAGGAAAGTGCCATGATCACAGTTTTGAAGAGAGGAACGACGAAGGAACAGCGGAACATGCTGATCTCCTGGCTGGAGGAGCAGGGCGTCAAGGTCCACGTATCCGAGGGTGAGTTCCAGACGGTGCTGGGCCTGGTGGGCGACGTCACGGCCATCGACATCGACATGATCCGGCTCCTGGATATCGTCCAGGACGTGAAGCGGATCACGGAGCCGTACAAGAAGGCGAACCGCAAGTTCCATCCGGAGGACTCCGTCATCGACGCCGGCGGCGTCAAGGTGGGGGGCGGCCACTTCGCGATGATCGCGGGACCGTGCTCCGTGGAGTCGGAGGAGCAGATCATCGAGGTGGCGGAGCGGGTCAAGGCCGCGGGCGCCACGCTGCTCAGGGGCGGCGCCTTCAAGCCGCGGACCAGCCCGTACTCCTTCCAGGGCATGCGGGCCGAGGGGCTGGAGCTTTTGCTGGAGGCCAAGAAGGTCACCGGCCTTCCGATCGTCACGGAGATCATGAACGAGAACCATCTGGACCTCTTCGAGGACGTGGACGTGATCCAGGTGGGCGCCAGGAACATGCAGAACTTCGAGCTGCTGAAGGCCCTGGGAAAGACCGACAAGACCATCCTCCTGAAGAGAGGCCTGGCCAACACGCTGGAGGAGCTTCTGATGAGCGCCGAGTACATCATGGCCGGCGGCAACGAGAACATCATCCTCTGCGAGAGGGGCATCCGGACCTTCGAGCACTACAC
>CADCOV010000272.1 GCA_902803185.1 uncultured Eubacteriales bacterium | reverse complement strand
TTCGTCATCTACGACACGACGGACCAGAAGACCATCGTGAAGAACATCATCAAGGACATGGGCCTCTCCCCGAAGGAGTACAAGGAGGCCTATCTGCTCTCCGTCATCAGCGACAAGAAGGAGAAGGCGATCTCCGCGGAGGATTTCGCGAAGGCGGTGGGTTCCGACCGGCGGGCCCAGGTGCTGGCGGCGGTCTACAAGGCCTACGAGAAGCGGCTCCAGGAAAACATGGCCATGGATTTCGACGACCTCCTTCTGAACACCCTCCGGATGTTCAAGATGGACGAGGCCACCCTGCTCAAGTACCAGCACCGGTTCCGCTACGTCATGGTGGATGAGTACCAGGACACCAACCACATCCAGTACGAGCTGGTCAAGATGCTGGCGGAGGAGAGCAAGAACATCTGCGTGGTCGGCGATGACGACCAGTGCATCTACCAGTGGCGGGGCGCGGATATCCGCAACATCCTGGACTTCGAGAAGGACTTCCCTGAGGCGAAGGTGATCAAGCTGGAGCAGAACTACCGCTCCGTCGGCAACATCCTGGACGCCGCCCACTCCGTCATCGAGAACAACAAGGGCCGCAAGCGCAAGCGGCTCTGGACGGAGAAGGAGAAGGGGGAGAAGATCACCTACTACCGGGCGGAGGACGAGAAGGACGAGGCCTCCTACGTGGGCCGCCAGATCGACATGCTCCGGGACGGCAAGGGCTACAAGTACAGCGACTTCGCGATCCTCTACCGGACCAACGCCCAGTCCCGCCAGTTCGAGGAGGCCTTCACCCGCAGGGGGATCCCGTACCGGGTCCTCTCCGGCTTCCGCTACTACGACCGCAAGGAGATCAAGGACCTGATGGCCTATATGCGGCTGGTCCTGAACCCGAAGGACGAGCTGTCCCTGGCCCGGATCATCAACGAGCCGAAGCGGGGCATCGGCCCGAAGACCCTGGAGAAGCTCAGGGCGCTGGCTTTGGTCAGAGGACAAAACCTGACCGACGCTCTGCTGGACGAGGACGTGCTGGAGATCGCGCCGGCCAAGTCCAGAGAGGCTCTCAAGGAGATGGGGCGCGTCCTGGTGGAGTGCAGAGAAGAACAACAGAATCTCAACGTTTCTGATATCTATGACAACCTACTTGTCAAAACGGGTTACATGAAAGCTCTGGAGGCGGAGAACACGGTGGAGTCCGAGGGACGGATCGAGAACCTCATGGAGTTCAAGACCGTCATTTTGGACTATGAACAAAGCGAACCGGAGCCGAGCCTGGAGGGCTTCATGGAGAAGATCGCTCTCATGGCGGAGGTGGACAACCACGACGAAAACGAGGACGCGGTGGTCATGATGACCATGCACAGCGCCAAGGGCCTGGAGTTCCCGGTGGTCTTCCTGCCGGGCATGGAGGACGGCCTCTTCCCGGGGCAGCGGAGCTTCGACTCCGTCGCCGGCATGGAGGAGGAGCGGCGGCTCTGCTACGTGGGCATGACCCGTGCCAAGGAGAGACTGTATCTGACCGGCGCCATGGTGCGCACCATGTACGGCCGGACAGACTATACCAGGGAATCCACCTTCCTCAGGGAGGTGGATCCGAAGCTGCTGCAGGGGGACGCGGTCTACCGCAGATCCCGGACCTTTGCCGGCGCCATCGGGGAGACCTCCGGACCGGGCGTCTCCACCGGATCCTTCGACGGGTTCCGGGACAAGAGCAAGGCCGGGTTCAAACCGTACGACTCCCTGACATACGCCAAGGCGGCCACCAAGAAGGCGGCTTCCGCCGGACCGGCGCTCGCCGTCGGCGACCGGGTGCGCCACCGCAAGTTTGGCGAGGGCACCGTGGAGGCCGTGGGGAGCGGCACGGTGACGGTGCGCTTCGACCAGGGCGAGACGAAGAAGCTGGCCACCTCCGTGGCCCCGCTCGAGAAGATCTGAAAAGGAGTGATGAGAGATGTCTGACGTCAAGGAACTGATGAGGCAGAAGATCGAAGTCCTGGACCGGGCCGCCCGGGCTTACTACGCCGAGGGCGAGGAGATCATGAGCAACTTCGAGTACGACCGGATCTACGACGAGCTGGTCGAACTGGAGAAGGAGAGCGGCATCATCCTGGCGGGGAGCCCGACCCAGCGGGTGGGCTACGAGGTTTTGTCCGAGCTGCCGAAGGAGCGGCACCCGTCCCGGATGCTGTCTCTGGACAAGACCAAGGACCGGGAGGAACTGGCCGCCTGGCTGGGCGATCACAAGGGACTTTTGTCCTGGAAGCTGGACGGCCTCACCATCGTCCTGACCTACGCCGGCGGCGAGCTGGTCAAGGCGGTCACCCGCGGCAACGGTGACGTGGGAGAAGTGATTACAGGGAATGCAAGGACTTTTGTAAACGTTCCTCTCAAGATAGCTTACAAAGGCGACTTGGTCCTGAGAGGCGAGGCGGTCATCACCTATAAGGACTTCGAGGAGATCAACGAGGCCCTTCCGGAGGGTGAACAGCCGTATAAGAACCCGCGAAACCTCTGCGCGGGCTCCGTCCGGCAGCTGAACAGCGAGATCACGGCAAAAAGACGGGTCCGCTTCTACGCCTTCACCCTGGTGTCGGCGGCGGGCGTGGATTTCGCGGACAGCCGGGAGAACCAGATGAAGTGGCTCGCGGCGCAGGGTTTCGACACCGTTTACTACAAGGTAGTTACCGGAAACACCCTGGTAGAGGCCGTCGGAGAGTTCGAGGAGGCCATCGTGGACAATCCTGTCCCGTCGGACGGACTGGTTTTGACCTATGACGACATGGTCTACAGCGCCACCTTAGGCACGACCGCGAAGTTCCCGCGGGACTCCATCGCCTTCAAGTGGCAGGACCAGACGGCGGAGACCGTCCTCCGGGAGATCGAGTGGAGCGCTTCCCGCACCGGTCTCATCAACCCGGTGGCGATCTTCGATCCGGTGGAACTGGAGGGAACCACGGTGAGCCGGGCGTCCCTCCACAACATCAGCATCATGGAGGACTTCGAACTGGGCATCGGGGATACCATCACCGTCTTCAAGGCGAACATGATCATCCCGCAGCTGGCGGACAACCTGACCAGGAGCGGCCACTTTGATATCCCGGCCGTCTGCCCGGTGTGCGGCGGCAGGACGGAGGTCAAGGACGAAAACGGCGTCCGAACCCTCTACTGCGGCAACCCGGACTGCCTGGCCAAGCAGATCAAAGGCTTCAGCCTCTTCGTCTCCCGGGACGCGATGAACATCGACGGCCTGTCGGAGATGACCATCGAGAAACTGATCGGCAGGGGGTTGATCAAGGAATTCGCGGACCTCTTCCACGTGGAGCGCTTCCACGACGAGATCGTGGAGATGGAGGGTTTCGGCGAGAAGTCCTTCGCGAAGCTGAAGGCGTCCGTGGAGAAGGCCCGGGCGACCACCCCTGACCGGCTCCTCTACGCCCTGGGCGTGCCGGGGATCGGCACCGCGAACGCCAAGCTGATCGCCAAGGCCTGCCAGAACGACTGGGCGAAGATGCAGGGCCTCACGGCGGAGGAGCTCACCACCATCGAGGGCATCGGAGACGTCCTGGCCTCCGGCTACGTGAAGTTCTTCGGCGATCCGGAAAAGCAACGGATCGTGGCGGACCTCCTCGCGGAGGTGGAGCTGGACGAGAGTTTTGAAGTGGGGGACACCTTCCTCGACGGACTGACCTTCGTCATCACCGGCTCCCTGAACCACTACGAGAACAGGGACGCGCTGAAGGCCCTGATCGAGGGGGCGGGCGGCAAGGTCGCCGGCTCCGTCAGCGCGAAGACCAGCTACCTCATCAACAACAACGTGGCTTCCACCTCCGGAAAGAACAAGAAGGCCAAGGAGCTGGGCATCCCGATCATCGACGAAGAGACGATCAAGGGATGGCTGGACCAGGGCAAGGTGGAGTGAAGGCATACACAGGCACTATAAAAACCCCGCGGCGAAGACGCTGCGGGGTTTTCTTATGGTTGTCTGTTTTGTTCAGCGGTCTATACGGAACCGGATCGTTTTGGCGTCGGCGTCCATCTCGCAGAAGGCGCCCATCGGCAGGGTCATCATCGGATGCTCGTGGCCGGAGGCGACGCCGGCGATGAGAGGGATCGGAAGATCCCGGAAGATGTCGAGGAGGACGTCGTGCCATTCGTACCCCTCCTCGTAATCGTTCTTGAGATCGGTGAACGGGCCGATCAGGAGGCCGGCGGCCTTCTCGAAGAAACCGACGTTCCGCAGGGAATACATGTTCCGCTCGAAGTCGCTGGTGGATCCGTGCACGTCCTCCAGGAAGAGGATCTTGCCGGCCGGATCCAGGCCGTAAGGGGTGCCGACCGCGTCGCTGACCAGGGTCAGGTTGCCGCCGGTCAGGATGCCGCCCGCCCTTCCCGGGGTCACGGTCTCCAGTTCCTTACCCGCAGGGTTCCGAAAGTCGATCCAGCCCTCGCCGTTCAGGATCTCGAAGAAGCTTCGGACCGTCTCTTCATCGAAGTCGTCGATCATGTTGGAGTGGACCATCGGCCCGTGGAAGGTACCAAAGCCGCACTTCTCGCTGAAGAACATGAGCAGATTGGTGATGTCGCTGAATCCGACGAAGGGTTTCGGGTTCCGGCTGATCGTCTCCCGGTCCAGATACTCCATGATCCATGCGCTGCCGTCACCGCCCCGGACGCAGAAGACCGCGTCCACCTCCGGGTCCGCGAACATCCGGTTCACCCAGTCTGCCCGGGTCCTGGCTGTGCCTGCGGTGAAGCCGTGGTAGTTCTCTGACAGATTGTCCGCCGCTTTGACGTTGTAGCCGAGCGCACGGATCCTGTCGATGCATGGCTGCACCCTCTCCGGCGGGATCGGGGAGCTCGGAGCCACGAGTCCGATGGTATCGCCTTTGTTCAGCTTCTTTGGAAATCTCATATAGGCCTCCTTTTGCCTTAGGGCGTGAACAGGGCTCCGGACGGAACCGCCGGAGCCCTGCAGGATTCAGATCTGAAACCGCGTAGGTCAGATCGCGGTCTCGGCTTTTACTCGCTGATGCTCACATACTCGAACCGCGGGGCGCCGCCGTTGATGCGGACGAAGCCCTGGATGCGGTCGTTCACGAGAGCGGAGGAAGCGTAGCTGTAGATCGGGATGACCGGGACTTCCTCGGTCAGGATTGCTTCAGCCTGCTTGCAGAGCTCTTCGCGCTCTTCACCGGACACGCCGCTGTAGAGCTTCTTGATGATGCCCTGGTACTCTTCGTTCTTCCAGCGGGTGACTTCGTCGCCGGAGCTGTTGTCGAAGCACATCAGCAGGCAGAGCGGGTCGTCGAAGTCGCTGGTGTAGCCCATGTAGCAGACGTCGAAGTCGCCGGCGTCACGGGTGCCGGTGTCGTCAGCCCAGTACACGCCGGATTCCACGGTCTTGATCTCGGTCTCGATGCCGAGGTTCTGCTTCCACATCTGGGCCATGGCCTGGGCGACCTTGACCAGGGTAGCGTCGTTGGTCTGGACCAGCTCGATGGTGAGGCCCTCGCCGTTCGGGTAACCGGCGTCGGCCAGGAGCTGCTTCGCAGCTTCGTAATCCTCTTCGAAAGTCATGCCCTGGACATCACGCCAATCCTTGGTCTGATCGACCGGATCCGCGATACTGTAGGCGACCCAGCCTCTCAGAGGCTTCAGGGAATCGTCCTTGATGATGTCGGAGACCAGAGTCTGACGGTCGAGGCCCATGGCCAGAGCCTTACGGACTCTCGGGTCGGTGATCTTCTCGCAGTTGACTTCGTAATAACGGAAGCCAGGACGCGCATAGGATCTCAGATTATCGGAGTCTTTGTATTTCTCCTTGGCGTCTGCGCTGACGGAGGTGGCGATGTCGATCTCGCCCTTCTCCCAGGCCAGCAGGGAGGTCACTTCGTCGCCGAGGAAGACGTACTTGACTTCGTCCAGCTTGACGTTCGCGGCGTCGTAATAGTTCTCATTCTTGACGAAGGTGTAGTACTCTTCAGGGACCATCTCGCTCGGAACGAACGGGCCGTTGCAGACGTAGGACTCGGCATGATATGCCCAGTCGTCGCCGTACTGGTCGACGATGTCCTTGCGGATCGGGCACCAGGCGGTGAGCAGGGTCGGGAGCCACGGAGTCGGGTTCTCGAGGGTGATCTCCAGGGTGGTGTCGTCGATCGCCTTCACGCCGACTTCGTCCAGGGTGGCGGTGCCGTCCACAAAGCAGGCACGGGCGTTCTTGATGTAGTCATAGATGGTGTACGCGGCTTCACTGCCGACTTCCGGGTCGACCATGCGCTTGAGGCCGTACTCGAAGTCGCCGGCGGTAAGTGGCTGGCCATCGGACCACTTGAGGCCGTCTCTCAGATGGAAGGTGTAGGTCAGTCCGTCCTGAGAGACGTCATAGGTCTCGGCGCAGCCCGGGATGACGTTGCCCTCTGCGTCGTACTTCATGAGGCCGACGAAGAGCTGGTAGATCGCCATGCTGCCGTTGGCGTAGTCGTTGATGGACGGATCCATGCAGTCCGGTTCCGTATCCATCTGGAATACGACGGAGTTGCCGCCCGCCGTATCAGCCGGTTCTTCAGCAGGCTCGGAGCTGGAGTCTCCACCGGAGTTTGAATCGCCGCCTCCGCATGCGAACAGTGAGATGCTCAGCAGCAGGATCAGCAGCAATGCCAGGATAGGTTTTACTTTCTTCATACTGATTCCTCCTTGTTACAGAGATGTGAGACCCCGGTGCCTGACGAGCGATCATGGTGGCCGACCGGGGATCTGCAGTAATAGCAGCACTCTAAATTATCTAAATTGTAATACAAGAGGATGACTTTTTCAAGAGTGTAAAGTAACAATAACCAGGAGGATTGAAATAATTGAAAAAATGTGGTATCATTTAGAGAATCCTTTCCGTGGAAAGGATGGATCGGAGGGTTGTATGAGGAAGTACATCATCAAAAGACTGATTTCGGCGGTGATCACGGTATTCGTCCTGATCACCATCACTTTTCTCCTGATGCACGCCGTACCGGGGAGTCCGTTCCAGTCCGGCGAGGAGAACATCCCGCAGGTCGTCTTGGAGCGGCTGCGCGACAAGTACGGGCTGAACGAGCCCCTCGGCGTGCAGTACCTTACCTATCTGAAGAACATCCTGAAGGGCGACTTCGGCATCTCCTTCATCAAACCGAGCCGGACGGTGAACGACATCATCAACCAGGGATTCCCGGTATCCGCGCGGATCGGCGCCCTGGCGGTCGTCTACGCCCTGATCATGGGCACGATACTGGGGGTGATCTCCGCCTTGCGGAAGGGCAGTATCTTCGATAATCTCTGCCGGGCCTACGCCACGGCGGGCGTGTCGATCCCGACCTTCGTGACGTCGGTCCTCCTCTTATATCTGCTCGCCGGACATTTCAAGATCCTTCCGGCCTACGGCATATCCTCCTGGCAGCATTACATCCTGCCGGTCGTGTGTCTGTCCTTCAGCCCGATCGCCTATATCGCCAGAATGACGAGGTCGTCGATGCTGGAGGTCATGCAGATGGACTACATCCGTACGGCCAGGGCAAAGGGCGTCAGCCGTTTCATGGTGGTGTTCAAACATGCGCTGAGGAATGCGATCCTGCCGATCGTGACCTATCTGGGCACACTGATCGCTGCGCTGCTGACAGGCTCCTTCGTCATCGAGCGCCTCTTCGCCATCCCGGGCATCGGAAAGTATTTCGTCCAGTCCGTGGGTGACCGGGACTACAACGTGATCCTGGGCATCACGGTCTTCTTCGGCATCTTCGTCGTGGTCTGCAACATCATCGTGGACATCCTCTACGTAGTGATCGATCCGCGTGTCAAATTCGAGTAAAGGGGGTGGTGAAGAATGGATCCTATCACGAATGAAAACATGGTTGTGAACGAGACCCCGAACCCTTACGAATTCGTGAACCGGGAGATCACCGGGGACGATGATTTCACCAGGCCTTCCATCACCTACTGGCAGGATGCCTGGTACCGGTTCCGCAAGGACAAGATGGCCATGGCGGGCATGATCGTGCTGCTGATCCTTTTGGTCGCCGCGATCATCGGGCCGATGATCATCCCTTACTCCTATGAGGAGAGCGACTGGTCGCAGATCAGCCAGTGGCCGTCCAAGGAGCATCTCTTCGGCACCGACGCCCTGGGCCGCGACCTTCTGGTCCGGTGCCTCTACGGCGCCAGGATCTCGCTTCTCATCGGCTTTGCTGCAGCGGCTATCAACATGGTCATCGGCATCGTCTACGGTGGTGTTGCGGGATTCGTGGGCGGCATGGTCGACAACGTGATGATGCGTATCGTCGATATCCTCATCGCCTTGCCGGAGCTGCTCTACATCATCCTCATGATGATGTTCATGGGCGCCTCGGTGAAGTCGATCGTCATCGCCCTGTGTATCTCCTCCTGGGTCGGTACCGCGCGGATCACCCGATCTCAGATCGTCTCGCTCCGCAGCCAGGAATACGTCATGGCGGCGCGCCTGGCGGGAACGACGACCGCTGAGATCATCCGCAAGCACATGATCCCGAATGCGATGGGACCGATCATCGTCTCCGTCATGTACCTGATCCCGAGCGCCATCTTCTCGGAAGCCTTCCTGTCCTTCCTGGGCATCGGCATCCAGAAGCCGATGGCTTCCTGGGGTTCTCTGGCCAATGACGCGATAGAGACTTTGATGACCTTCCCGTACCAGATGCTGTTCCCGGTGCTTCTGATCAGCATCACCATGTTCGCGCTGAACTTCATCGGCGACGGACTCCGTGACGCGCTGGATCCGAAGCAGAAACGCTGAGGGAAGGGGGAGAGACGATGTCTTTATTGGAAGTAAAGAATCTGAATACGACCTTCGATATCCACGTTGGCCAGGTCAAGGCCGTGCGCGGCATCGACCTCCATCTGGATGCGGGCGAGACCCTGGGGATCGTCGGTGAGTCCGGTTCCGGCAAGAGCGTCACCATGCTGTCGGTGATGCGGCTGCTGCCGGAGTACGCGAAGATCACGGCGGACGAGATCACCTTTGACGGCGAGGATCTGCTGAACCCGAAGTTCGACATGTCCAAGATCTCCGGCGACCACATCGGCATGATCTTCCAGGACCCGATGACCTCCCTGAACCCGCTGTACAAGGTGGGGAACCAGCTCATCGAACCGTATGTGATCCATAAGAAAGTGAGCAAGGCGGAGGCGAAGGCGCGGGTGCTCGACATCCTCCGGCTGGTGGAGATGCCGGACCCGGAGAAGCGGCTGAACCAGTATCCGCATGAGCTTTCCGGCGGCATGCGGCAGAGAGTCATGATCGCCATGGCCCTCATGTGCGACCCGAAACTCATCATCGCCGACGAACCGACGACGGCGCTGGACGTCACCATCCAGGCCCAGATCCTGGACCTGCTCAAGGACCTCAGAACGCGGCTCAACTCCTCCATCATCATGATCACCCACGATCTGGGCGTGATCGCCGGCCTCTGCGACCGGGTCATGGTCCTCTACGGCGGGCTGATCGTGGAAGAGGGCACCGTGGATGAGATCTATTATCAGCCGAAGCATCCGTACACCTGGGGCCTTCTGGGCTCCATCCCGCAGAAGAGCGGCATCAAGGAGAAGCTGCAGCCGATCCCGGGATCGCCGCCAGATCTTTTGTCACCGCCTGCGGGCTGTCCGTTCGCGCCGCGCTGCAAATACTGCATGCACATCTGCGACACCGTGCTGCCGGAGCTTTCGCCGGTCACGGATACCCATAGGTGCCGCTGCCATCTGATGGCGCCGGAAGCGCCGAAGGTTGAATGGAAGGGATTGGGAAAATGAGTACACTGATCGAGGTCAAAGACCTGAAAATGTATTTTCCGGTTTCCACCAACTGGAAGGGCCAGGCAAAGCACGTATTGAAAGCGGTGGACGGCGGCTCCTTCTCCATCGAGAAGGGAAAGACGTTCGGACTGGTGGGGGAATCCGGATGCGGCAAGACTACCGTGGGCCGCTGCCTGGTGCGGCTGTATAAGCCGACGGGCGGAGAGATCATTTATGAGGGACAGGATATCACGAATCTGAACGAGAAGGAGCTCCTGCCGTTCCGAAAGAAACTGCAGATGATCTTCCAGGATCCGTATTCCTCCCTGGATCCGCGTATGACGGTGAACTCCATTATCGCGGAGCCGCTCCTCAAGACGGATATGAGCAAACAGCAGATCGCGGAACGGGTGGCGGAGCTGATCAAGACCGTCGGCCTGAAGTCCGACCACGGCCTTCGCTATGCCCACGAGTTTTCCGGCGGACAAAGGCAGAGGATCGGCATCGCCCGGTCCCTGGCGACCAATCCGGAGTTCATCGTCTGCGATGAGCCGATCTCCGCGCTGGACGTCTCCATCCAGGCCCAGATGATCAACGCCCTGGAAGAGCTCCAGGAACGGCTCGGGCTCACCTATATGTTCGTCTCCCACGACCTGTCCATGGTGCGGCACATCTCCCATACTGTGGGCGTCATGTACCTGGGCTGCATGGTGGAGAAAGCGCCGGTCGAGGAGCTGTACAGCAACATGCTCCACCCTTACACCAAGGCGCTGATGAGCGCGGTCCCGGTGGCCGACCCGCACAAGGCGAGGGAGAGCAAGCGCATCCTCATGGAGGGCGACGTCCCGACGCCGATCGACCCGACGCCGGGCTGCCGGTTCAAGGGCCGGTGCCGGTATGCCACCGACATCTGCGGCCAGGTGCAGCCTGAGCTGAAGGACGTGGGCGGGGGCCACTTCGTCGCCTGCCACAACCTGTGAACCCACATCGAACAAAGAATGACACGTAAAACCCCCGCGGCGATCTTGCTGCGGGGGTCTCTTTTGCTATTGCCTGCGCTTTTCGATGGTCACGTCGTAGGTGTGGCCGTTCACGCGGATCTCGAAGGCCTGCGGGCCTCCGGCCGCGGATGGGGCCGCCTGCGCCGGTGCAGCTGCGGCAGGGGATGGGGCGTTAGCGCCGGTCGCTCCGGTGAGGGCGGCCCGGATCTCCTCCAGGTCCTCCGCTTCCGCCCGGGCGTGTTCCACCGCATCCTCCGTCTCCACCAATTCGAACCGGACCTTGTCACCCGGCCTCAGCTGGGCGGCGGTCTTCCGATCCGCGGCCGCGAGCCAGAACGGCTTGGCGTAGCCGCCGGTGGTCTGGGCGTCGGCGTTCATCAGGATCGGTTTGCCCGCCGGCGGCACCTGGATGGCGCCCCGGGACAGGGCATCGGTGATGATGTTGCCGTCAAAGCCCTCCCGATAGGTGAGGGCGGTCCCTTCGAACCGGGTCCCCATGCGGTCGGAATCCGCGGAGACCGTGTAGGTGAGGTCCGCCAGCGTGCGGACCGCCTCCGCCTCCAGCTGGTCGAACTGAGGCCCCTTCGTGATGTGAAGGAGGGTCGGCGTTCCCGCCTGAGGCAGATACTCGTCCCATCCCTCCGGCAGGGTGCGGCCGGCGAGGCCTTCGCCGCCCTCCGGCAGGTCGTCCGGGATCAGGTCTCCGGCGGTGAGCTTCATGCCGCCCCGGATGCCGCCGATGCCGGACTTGGCGTCGGCAGAACGGCTGCCCAGGATCGGCAGGGTGAGAAGTCCGCCGGCGAGGCCGAGGCAGCAGCGGACGCCCCTCGTGATCATGGCCTGCTGCAGGACGCTGCCCGCCGGGGCGAAATAGGCGGTGCCCGTGCGGACCTCGACCGTACCGCCCTCCATCGGGAGCCTGAGGCTGGTCTTTACGATCCCGCCGGTGATAGCGAAGACCGCGTCCTCCGTGAACTGCAGCGTCGGCAGGAGCAGGGTGCACTCCAGCACCGCCGTATCCGCAGGGTTATCCAAAAGCAGGTTGTTCAGCCTGCGGGCGTATTCGTCCATGGCCCCGCAAGGGGACAGGCCGTTTCCCATGTGGCCGGTGCGGCCGCCGTCCTGGATCGTGGTGAGAGGGCCCGGGGTGATGACTTTGATCACAGGGTGCCTCCTTTCTCCAACAGGGCGAATTCCTCCGGCGTTATAGGGTCGAACTTCAGGCGGTCGCCGGCCTTCAGCAGGAAGGGTTCGGAACGCCGCGGGTCGTAGACCTTGAGGGGCGTGCGGCCGATGAGCTGCCAGCCGCCCGGGGAGGCGACGGAATAGACGCCGGTCTGCATGCCGGCGATGCCCACGCTGCCCGCCGGCACCAGGGTGCGGGGCGTTTCGAGGCGCGGGGTCTCAAGGCGCGGGTCCAGGCCGCCCAGGTACGGGAAGCCGGCGGTGAAGCCGATCATGTAGACCGGATAGATGGTGCCGCTGTGGAGGGCGATGACCTCTTCCTCCGTCATCCCCGCGTGGCGGGCGACAAAGCCCAGGTCTTCCCCGAAGGCGCCGCCGTAGCACACCGGGATGCGGACGAGGCGGCCCTCCTCTTCCTCCGCACCGCCCTCAAAGCCCTTCTCGAGCAGGGGCGCCAGGCTCCTGCGAAGGGCGCTGCCGTCGGTCACCAGGGGATCGAAGGAGAGCAGAAGCGCGCAGTAGCTGGCCACCGTCTCCTTGAGGCCCGGGAGCCGGAGCTCCTCGATCTGCTTCTGCGCCCGCATGACGCGGGCGTGGACCTCCGGGGAGATCTCCTCGCCGAAGCGGAGGGAGATGGCGCTGTCCCCGCAGTCCAGGATCGTCACTTTATCGTTCATAGGGCGAGTTCCTCCATCGGCGTGATGGCGACACCGGCGCTCTCCAGCGCCCGGCGGATCTCCGCCGCGGCGGCGATGGCCGCCGGGTTGTCGCCGTGGAGGCAGAG